>JAJONL010000115.1 GCA_021323395.1 Nitrospira sp. | reverse complement strand
GGTGCAACAGTTCCGCACATGCCCGGCCGAATTGACGGCCAAATTGATCGCCGGCCGCTGGAAGATCGTCATCTTGTGGTACCTGTTTCAAGATGTGAAGCGGTTCTCCGAGTTACGACGAGCCCTCAGCGGCGTGACGCAGAAGGTTCTCACCCAGCAACTCCGGGAAATGGAGCGGGATGGGATGATTGCGCGCAAGGTCTTTGCGCAGGTGCCTCCCAAAGTTGAATACTCCGCCACTCCCCTGGGTTCAAGTCTGAAACCGGTGGTCGAAGCCATGCATCAATGGGGCCAGACACATGCGTCCTCTGCTGATCGATAGCAGGATGCTAAAAAAGTCCGCCAGCTTTCTGAAAGGTTGAGGCCCAGGCCAAGGCTGAGATTGCAGGAGTCTGCTGATCTCAACCTTGACCTCGACCTCAGCCTGCTTCACTCATCGGGTGCCAACAGAGTTTTTCCGCAGCTGCCAGCCCGGACTATTCATGAATGCCGTCGCGAGGCGTTCGAGACTGAAGCCCGCCGGGGCTTCTCGCACGTAAGGCCGACGGAGGCGTACTGGCAGTCCGTCGAGGAGGCCGAACGAGAAAAGCCTCGCCGGGCAAGAGGATCGGACGACGTAGCAGGTATTCATGAATGGTCCGGGCTGGGGGTGACTTTCCATTGCCTCCCGGCAGTCTGCCCATCGGTCCAGTGCGAGCATGACTCACTCAAGCCGCATGCCATAAGCGCCCATGCGGCTACTGAGAAGCCAGTCCACTCCAACTGTTCACAAGGATACCCAGCATGGTGCATGCGAGACCTACCAAACTCGATCGTCCGGTCGACAGCCGGCAGGATCATATCCTGGGAAGCTCCGATGCCGACATCACGCTGGTCGAGTACGGCAGCTATGCCTGTCGTCACTGTCAAGCCGCGCAAGAAATCATCGACGCGCTGCGCAACCGGTTCGGAACCCGGATGCGGTACGTCTTCCGGCATCGGCCGATTCCAGGCAGCGACCACGCCAAGCAAGCTGCGGAGCTCGCGGAGTACGTATCCGAAGCGACCGGTCAATTCTGGACGATTCACCAGGCCCTCATGAACCATGGGCCGACGTTCCGTGACGGAGATCTCGAGCGGATTGCATCGGATCTGAATCTGTCGGCGATCGAGGCGAGGAATGAGGCAGCACACGCGGCTGCAGCCGCGCGTGTCGCGCAAGACGTTCGGAGCGCACTGCACAGCGGTGTGCTGGAGACGCCGACCTTCTTCATCAACCGCCGGCGCTATGAAGGGCCGTGGGATGAGAGTTCGCTGGCGGAGGCGATGTTGGGATCGCTCGGACAGCGGCTTCACACGGCAACGGTGGATTTCGTTCGATGGGGCCCTTCGGCCGGGCTTTCTCTTCTCCTCATGTCGGTCGTCGCCGTCCTGCTGGCGAATTCCCCGTTCGGTCCCCCATTCCAGGCCTGGTGGGGTGAACCCCTCGGGGTGCAACTAGGCGGACGCGCGTTTGCACTGCCCTTGTTGGAGTGGGTGAACGACGGGTTGCTGACCATTTTCTTTCTCGTGGTCGGACTGGAAATCAAGCGCGAATTCACGGTGGGCCGCCTGGCCACGCCCCGCGCGGCTGCGCTGCCGGTCATCGCCGCGCTGGGCGGCATGATCGCGCCCGCGCTCATCTACCTGCTCATCGTCCCTTCGGGGCCCCTGCATAAGGGCTGGGGGATGACGATCGCCACCGATACCGCCTTTGCCGTGGCGTTGCTCGTCCTGCTCGGAAATCGTGTTCCAGTGGAATTGCGGGTGTTCCTGACCGCAGCCGTCATCATGGACGATCTGGTGGCGATCGCGCTGATTGCATTTTTCTACACCGAGGCGATCGACCTGCAGTATCTGCTGGCTTCCGTTGCCGTGACGGGCCTGCTGGGCGCGTTCAACCGGTGGGGCGTTTACCGATCGTTGCCCTACGGAGTGGTCGGAGTCGCGCTCTGGGCTTGCCTGCATGGCGCGGGGCTGCACGCGACGCTCGCAGGCGTCATTCTTGCGGTCGTGACGCCCACACGTCCTCCGGCAAACCTCCGTGCCCTGATGGCGCAGGCCGAAGGAGTGATTCGAGCCGAGATCAAGCGTGCGAAGGAAGCGCTCATGCAGCAGGGCCCCTCGGAACCGGCCCTGTTGGCCATGGACGTCATCCACGACCGGATCGAATCCCCGGCCAGTAAACTGCTGCGCTCGATCGAACCCTGGTCGAGCTACATCGTCCTGCCTCTCTTTGCGCTCGCCAATGCCGGCGTGGTCTGGTCTCTTGGCGCGTTCGAAGGGCACGGGCGGCTGATGTCAGGCATCGTTCTGGGCCTGGTGCTCGGCAAGCCCGTTGGAATCTTCACGGCTGCCTGGCTCGCGGCTCGCCTGGGCGTGGCCGTGAAGCCCGCGGCCTATTCATGGCGTCAGCTGCTCGGCGCAGGCGCGCTCGCCGGCATCGGATTCACGATGTCTCTGTTCATCGCAGGCCAAGCCTTTCAAAACCCGCGAGACTATGTCGCGGCAAAAATCGCCATCTTCATCGCTTCCTTGATGGCCGGCGTCACGGGAATCATGATTCTCTGGACGCGACGGCCGGAAGAAAATCGTCCTCCACCAGCATAAGGTCCTTCCATTCGCCACGTACATATCCTCTTCTTTCAATCGATCTTCTTCACCTCGGCTGGAGCAGACGGCTGTTGCGTTCGTATCGCACCATATTCCGTCCGTTGATGGTCGGTAATGAGTGGACTGCTTCCGGTGCGCGTGATATACGCCCAAATCCACTGTCCCATGACCGCGACACGGTTGCGAAAACCGATGAGCAAAAACACATGCACCACCGACCACAGGAGCCAGGCCGGCACACCCGACAGTGTCAGGTTTCCGATCTCCGCCACCGCGCGGTGGTGTCCGATGGTCGCCATACTCCCCCGGTCGTGATATCTGAAGGGAAGACGAGGCTCGCCGCGAAGATCCCTCAGGATATTGACTGCGGCGGCTTGTCCCTGCTGTATGGCCGCAGCCGCCAGACCCGGCACCTCCGTGCCGTCGACATCGGTCAGGGCCGACATGTCGCCGATGACGAAGATGTCGCGATGTCCGGGGACGCTCAAGTCCTGTTCGATGATCACTCGCCCGGCCCGGTCGGTGGCCGCGCCGAGAGCTTTCCCAAGCGGCGACGGTGCGACCCCCGTCGCCCAGAGCGTGACGTCCGTCGCAATCCATCGATCCCGGACCTTGATCCGTCCCGGCTCCACCCCTGTCACCATGCTCTCCGTACAGACATCGACGCCCAGCTGCTGCAATTGCTGTGCGGCTCTGCGTGACGTCGCTTCCGAATACATGCCTAAAATGCGAGGGGAACCCTCGTACAGCCGGACGCGCGCTTGTGTCGTATCGATCGCCTTGAAATCTTTTGCCAGGGCTCGTCGCGCAAGGTCGGCGATGGCTCCCGCCAGTTCGACGCCTGTCGGACCTCCTCCGATGACCGCAAAGCTCAGCGGCGCCTGCCGGCCGGTGAAGGTCGCGTCCCGTTCTCCCTTCTCGAAGGCCAGCAGCAACCGGCTGCGAATCTCCACGGCGTCCTCAATGGTCTTGAGTCCCGGCGCGTTTTTCTCCCATTCGTCATGACCGAAATAGGCATGGCGAGCCCCGGCAGCGACGATCAAATAATCGTACTCGAGTTCCACCCCGTCGCTCAGTTTCACTCGCCGGGCGGCGGTATCGAATTCCACGACCTCGCCCAGGATGGGGTGAACGTTGCGCGAGGCGCGCAAAATATTCCGCAGTGAGGAGGCGATCTCGCCCGGCGAGAGGACGGCCAGCGCGACTTGATACAGCAATGGCTGGAACGTGTGGTGGTTTTTGCGGTCGATCAGCGTGACGTCCACCGCTTCGTTCGACAACGCCTTCGCGGCATGCAGCCCGCCGAAGCCGCCGCCGACGATGACGACTCTGGGGCCTGAAGGTCTCTCTTTCATCGAATCCGCTGTCCTGTTCGTCAGCGTCCGGTTCTAACGGCTTCCCTGGATGCCGGCGCTGTTCGTGCTTCGACAATCTGTGGCGATCGAATAAATTGTTTGCCCGGCATGGGCAAAATCGGTCGTTGGCTGCCCATTACCATCCGCGGGTCTCTCCATGCTTCAAGACCCACACCTTCGAAGGGTCCAGCCCCAGTCGAGAGGCTTCAGCGTTCAAGCGCAGCGGCGGCTCTTCAATCGGTTCTTCCGTCATGTCGAACGTTCCCCAATGTATGGCCACAAACCGTTCTCCACGGATGTGTGCGAAGAGCTGAAGGGCTTCTTCAGGCGTGACATGAGTCATCTTCATCATCGCGGGCGGCAGATACGCTCCGATGGGAATCGCCGCCAAGTCGAACGGGCCTATGCGATGACCGATCTCCGTGAAGCCTGGGTCATACCCCGTGTCGCCGGCAAAAAAGAACCGCTTCCGCTCTCCGGCCACGGCCCATGAGCTCCACAACCGTCGATTTCCATCCCACAACGTCCGCCCTGAGAAATGCTGGGCGGGAAGGCAGGTCACCGTCAGTCCCTGCACCTGACGATGGTCCCACCAATTCAATTCCTCGACTTCCGTAATGCCGAGTTCCGCAAACCAGGCCTTCAAACCGAGCGGCACGAGGAACAAGGGGTGATAGAGTCGGGCAAGCCGCTGCACGGTTTCCACATCGAGATGATCGTAATGATCGTGGGAGATGAGGACGAGGTCAACCGGAGGCAGCTGTTCCAGCGGTAGGCCGGGAGGCATCAACCGCTTGGGGCCGGCAAAGGTGATGGGGCTCGCTCGATCGGACCACTGTGGATCGGTCAGGATGTTGACGCCGTCGAGTTGAACGAGCATGGTGGAATGCCCGACCCAGGTCACTGTGGCGTCTGTTCGATTGTGCTTCAGCGCACTGCCGTCGTTGTCGACCAGCGGCAATGTCGCGGTTCGTGGATGTACGGTCGTGACCCAGGTCCGCGATGGGATAAAGGTCAAGCGGTCCCACAGGCTGGGCGCCGCAAACGCCGGATTGGTGTTGCGGAACCCTCGCTCCAACATATGGGTCCGACCGTCGGGCAGAGGATCGGCGACCTCACCGCACCCCGGCAGGACATTTAAGAATAGCGTCGCCCACAGCAGGACAACGAACGGCCGACGGATCTCCATCCGGCTCCCTTTACCTGTGGGCATCAAGGATTTCCCCATCGTCGGTTGCCGGCTCTTGGACCTGACAAACCGGCATGAACTCCGAATATAGGCCATTCAGGAATGGCCCTGGCGCAATTTCGCATCGGATCTCATCCGATGCGGAACCCCTCTCTCAAGGGCGCCCGTTGGTCGATCATCATTCTTATATGCCCCTACGTGAACAGGTATCCATTCCAATCTGTGACAAAGGAAAGAGGGATCGGAGTGTAATGTAAGTATGCTGCATCGCACCTAACAGGATGTTGAAAAAGTCCGCCAGCTTTGTTCTCGCAAGACACTGCCGCCTCACTCTCTCGGCGGCGTTCACACACGTGACGCGCTTTATTCAGCGCGTCGTGAACCTCCGAGGCTCGACGTACCGCCATGGGAAAAGAGCCTGTCCCGGCAGGGCTCGGGGTGGGCGGGTAAGAATGTGGCCTCGCCCCCTCGCATCGCTGCGGCCGCGCTGGACGACCTTTTTGACCATCCTGTGGGCGTTCTGAATATCTCCTCCAACTCACGCATCACTTTTTGAGGGACAGCGAAATGGGTTTTCAACGGCCTGCTAGGGACACCTGGCACGATTCAACAACCAGTTCGCATATTGGTCGTGCAGACAGCGATTCGAGCAGCGCAAGCTCGCTGTGAAGAGAGAGGGGGCCATCATCATGGCGATGATGGCCCCCTCTCTCAGTCTATGACGTGATCAGGTGTAGTCGACTCCATTCAACGGTTCGCGGGTCGGTCTCACTGCGCCTTCCTGAGGTCAACGACCGTCCCCTCCTCGTTCAGTTCCACCACGATCTGCGACCCTTCCGCGATGGGCTTGGTCTTCACTTCCATTCGGTCCAACGGAAACACCTTCTCTCCTTCCGGAGTCCACAACTTAATTTCCTTCTTGGTCAGCCCGGCATAGACCAGCTTGCCGGAAATCAGTCGATGCATCCCCGGCTTGTTCTTATGCTTTCCATGGTGGTCGATCACCAGATTCTCTTCATTGAGCCACAACGTTACCTCATCGCCGACGGCGGCATCGGCCGGGGCCGTCTTGGCGTTGATGGTGTATTGCCCGACAGGGGTCTTCACATAAACCAATCCAGACTGGATTTTCGTCACTTCCCCTTCCAAGGTCAGGTGATAGCCGGACTTGGTGTGGGGATGCTCATCAATGCTCATCTCCACGGTCATGCGATGCAGATCGATCACCGTCCCGGCTTCATTCAGTTCCACCGTGACCAATGTGCCTTCCTCAATTCCACCTGTTTTAGTCTCAAGCCGATCGAGCGGGAAAACTTTTTCACCTTCCGGTGTCGAAAGCTTGATCTCCTTCTTCATCTTCCCAACATAGACCAACTTGCCGGTGACGAAACGATGCGCGTGGGTCGGATCTCCCTTCCGATGGACGTCGATCACGGTATTGTTTTCATTCACCGTCATCTCCACATCTTCCCCCACTTCGAGATTCTTGGGGCTGGTATCAGAGGTAATCACCAGGGATCCCCATGTCGTCTTCACGGTAATGTATTTCGGCTCCACCTTGGAGACCACACCGCTGATCTTCATGTGGGTCGATTTTCCCCCATGTTTTCCGCCTTCGTCGGCAAACCCGGGGGAAACCAGCATTACCAAGCCGAAGACCACCGAGCCGAAACTCGTCACCGCGCGCATCCCTGACTTCTGTTTCATGCGCCTCGCACATTCCGGTTGCCGTTGCATCTGACCGTTCACCTCGTCCCCCTTCGTTAAGATTATCGATGGCACCTGTTCTTCTCATACGCGGCACTCCACTCCGGCCTCCGGACAATCCCCCATCGGCGGTTCTCCTTCGAGATGACCTCCTTTGTTCTGATCGTACGCACACGTTCAATGTCCAGCGTTAGTCCACCGGCTCCTATCCAGCCTGTGGACTTGCGGTGTGCGGAATCCTCCTTGAAAACATCGTGACAGTTGTGTGTATGAACCGCTTCTGTTTTGTCTCATGCCGCGGTCCCGCGAACGGGAGAAGCACGAGGATATCCAGTTCTATACAATGTTTGACTTCTCGTTTCTACCAGGAATTGAGCATTCCAACCCCTCTTCACGGCAGGCGATTGACC
>JAJONL010000114.1 GCA_021323395.1 Nitrospira sp. | reverse complement strand
GTTCCCGATCCGACCCCCAGATGAAAGGTCGCCTCGGGAATCCCCAGATCCTTGAAAAATATGGCGGACATCTCCGGATCATAGTGCTGGCCTGTGTGAATGATGAGATGGTCGATGCGCTCGTCTGGGTTTTGGCGACCGTCAAAGACCCTCGCCAGAGGAGCGAGTTTGACGAATTGAGGCCGAGCGCCGACGATGCTGACGAATTTCATGTGGTACTCACCCTACGCCATCGTGACGGCACAAGGCGGAATGGCCTGCCGTACCTGTTCGAGTTGAGAGCCGTACGTCTCCACAAACTCGTCGACCGCGCGAATGACCTCATTATTGTTGAGGGTGGAATTCACGAATTGCGACGTATTGAGCACATAGAAGTCCGGATGTTTGGTGATGGCCTTCGGCACCAGCGAGCTGTAGTCCAGGACTTGCAGCGGCTGTACTTTCATCGCTCGATTGACGTGGGCCCCGACAATCTCTTCGGCTGCAAGCTCCGGGTACATCAACCTCACGCCTTCAAGAAATTGTCGCCGGATCGTGTCGTCCGATTCGCTCAACAGAGGATCGGTCGAGAGAACGTACTTGGGGAAATACGTCAGGTAGAGACCGGCTGTCTCCTCCGGGGAGACTACCGTGCTCATTCCGATCGCGCCCGTAAAGGGGACACGCGCATCCGCGATATTCAGGACATAAAACGGCGTGACAGGCCGGCTGGTGACCAACACGAGGCAGACCACCCCCAAATATTCGACGCTCGTCCGTCCGCTCGTCACTTCCAGGAGGTCATTGCCCGCCAGGCGGCGTAAGACATCGACCGGACTGGTACAGATCACCTTGTCAAAGGGCTCACGCCGTCCATCCCCGTCGATCCACAAGCCACCCTCCGGTCTGGGACGAATCGCCTTCACCGCAGCCTCGCTGCGAAGGTCTCCCCCTTGCGCGCGGATCAATTCCCCCAGGCGTCCGATGACCGTCCGATATCCTCCCGCTACATGGCCGAGATGTTCCCGATGGGCAGCCCGATCCCGGGCTGAATAAATACGAGTGATGTAGGTCCAGATAAACACGGCCGACACCCGCTTGTAGTGTTCGCCCAGCTTAGCGAGGAGCAGGGGTTTCCAGAAGTTTTCATACGTGCGCCGGCCACAGAGCTTCGTCAGCCAGGCCTCGACCGTCACCTTCTCCAACACCCGCCAATCACGCATGCGAAGACAATGCAGGACCGCCAGCGCCAGCCGCACTTTCCCTATGGGTCCCACGCGAGGAAACCGCAGCAGTTCAATGGTATTGCTCAGTGAATGAAATCGCCGATCGGCGTACAACCCCGTCCGGGCAGGATTCCATCGAAGCTGTGCTTTCAATCCGATGTCCTGCAGAAAGCCGATCAAATGGCGGTCCGACGGCAGGATGACATGGTAGAAGCGGTCCCAGAAAAATGGCCCGTAATCGTGATAGGTGGACAGGCCGCCGAGTTGCCGATCCCGCTCGAAGAGCGAGACCTCCATCCCCCTGGCAGACAACCGTTGGGCCAGGGCTAAACCCATGATCCCGCCCCCGATGATTCCGACTCTGGTGCGCATCTGTGCCTGCGTCCGCCGTTATGGTCGTGCCGAGGCACTGAATGCGGTGGATTCTGCGGGAACCGTCGCGCTCCCTCGCACGACCGAACATTGCCATTCGATCGTCTTCGCGAGGCCTTCTTCGAGGCCCACTTGAGCGGTCACTCCCAGGATGCGTTGCGATTTCGTCACGTCCGGCACTCGTCGTCGCACATCCTCATATTTGCCGCTGGTAAAGCTTTCGTAGGGAATGAACTTGATCCGGAGGTCTCCAGGCGAGTTGATCAGTCGCTTGATCGTACGCGCCAGCTCGAGGACGGTGATCTCGTGCGTGCTGCCGATATTGAGAATTTCTCCGTTGGCGCCGGGTTTGACGACCGCCGCGTAGATGCCGGCCACGGTATCGGTCACGAAGGTAAAGCTGCGCGTCTGCAGGCCGTCACCGTGAATGGGAATCTCTTCGTCGTTCATGATGGCGTCGATAAAGACCGCCTGCGGCCCCCCCCACCAGCTTAAGTGTTGACGCGGACCGTACGATCCGAAAAATCGGAGGGCCGTCACCGGGATTCCGTACGACGCCTGGTAGGCAAAGGCCAGGTGCTCGTCGAAGAGCTTGGAGACCGCGTAACTCCAGCGCGCCACTTTCGAGGACCCGAGCACCGAATCGTCGTCTTCTGCGAACGGCAGTTTCGGATTGCGTCCGTAGACGTCGGAGGTGGAGGCCAAGACACATTTGCATCCGGCCCGTTTCGAAAATTCCAGGACATTCTCGCATCCCTTGGCATTGATGCGAAGGGTTTCGAGCGCATTGCCGTAACGGGGAATTTTGAACGCGGCCAGATGGACGATGCAGTCCACCCCCTCTTCGATCTCCTCGAACGTGGAGACGTCCGTCACATCACGTTGCATGAAACGGAACAGCGGGTTGTCCAGATGCGCCGCCATGTTATCGATCGACCCCATGGCGAGATTGTCGATGCCGATCACCCGATGTCCACCGGCGATCAGCCTATCGAGGAGGTGCGAGCCCAAAAATCCCGCCACTCCCGTTACCACGATGCGCAAGCCTGATGCACTCATGAGCTTCCTCCTCTTGTGCGTATTTCCACCGCGTCCCTCGGCCCGACCTTCCGCGCCTGCGTGGCCTTACAGGCTCGGACCCAGGTCCTCGCGCGCCTGATCGGCCGTCTCCGGTTTTTCGCGCGCATATCGGTACATGGCGCTACCCAGATGAAAGAGTTCTTCGAAATATTGTTTGCTCTGGAGCGACAGCACACCCAGACTGATGAGCTGGATGGCGAGCATGGAAGAGAGGCCGCCGACGATAAATGTATGTGGGAATGCCTGGTACGCTTGCCCCACGGCGACCGACGCCCGTGTAAACACCCAGTCGTATTGCGTCAGAGCCTGATAGTGATCGTAGAAATGGACCATCATCCACACATTGGTGTAGATGGCCAAGGTCAGAAGCAAGAGACCCGGCAAGAGGAAGAAAACAAAGGGACTGAAAATGAAGCCGGTGAAGACGGTTGAGAGGATGTGCGGCAGGACCCTCATGCTGGAGCTACGCCCACCCTGCACCGCCTGTTGAAGCTTCCAATCCAGGTGCGCAGGAATCTCGTCGATCTGGGCGCGAAGCAGCAGGCTCTTGTACACGATCTCCGGGCTGACCTCCATCCCGATCGATCTGAGGCTGAGTGCCCTGATGAATCGTCCTTCGTACACCCGCACCATCCCCGTCAGCGTGGAGAGGCTGCTGCCGGCCACCGTGGATAAAAACCGGTTCGCCCACGCGCTCATGACCCGTCGCAGCCATGGGACATAACTCACCTGGCCGCCCGGAGCATAGGGTGAGGCCCCGACGACCTTCGCTTGGGTCGTCCGGATACGGTTCAACAAGAGTCCTATATGGTCCGGCGCGTAGCTCAAGTCTGAATCCAACACCACGACATAGTCTCCCCGACTGGCATCGAACCCCGATCGGAGCGCCTGCCCCAATCCGCAATTCCGCGGATGATGAACCACCCGCACGCCCCGGTGTGACGCGGCGAACAGGTCGGCAATGGGCCCCGTCTGATCGCGGCTGCCGTCGTTCACCACGATCACTTCCCATCGGTACTGGTGGTGTAACGAATCCATATAGCGGCACACCGCGCTCAATGTGGGTTGCAACATCGCGGCCTCGTTGAACGCGGGAATAATCACCGACACCAACAGGGTGTCCGCCGCCGGCATCTCGAGGGGCGAATGCTCCGCAGCCGGAGGGTCCAGCTCCGTGTGTCTGGTCGTGGTCGTCCCATTCATGGCTGCCTGCGCCTCCTCATCTTGGCTTCTCCGATCGTGCCCTCACCCAGCCCACCTGCGATGAACGCGAGTCACGTGCGCTGGAGAGGTCACCCTGTAGCCGGATCCCTTCCCAGGGAACCGGGTGATGGAATGGAGACAGACGTTATGCGGAACGGACGAGTTCACGTTCCGCGAGTTCACAGATGGCATGCCAGGCCAGAAGATGTAATTCCTGGATGCGCGGGGTGCTATCGGCAGGAGCCCGGAAACAGAGATCGCAATAGGCCTGCATGCCCTTGCTGCTGGCGCCCGTGAAGCCGATGGTCATAGCCCCTTTTTCACGGCCGACCTGCAAGCCGCGAATGACGTTGGGGGAGCGACCGCTCGTGCTGATACCGACCACCAAATCCCCCGGCTTCGCCAACGCGCGAACCTGACGGGCAAAAATGTCTTCGAACTCCCAGTCGTTGCCCACGGCGGTCAGAATCGAGGTGTCGGTCGTGAGGGCGATGACCGGCCAAGGTTCGCTCTCCGTGAGAAACCGCCCGACCATTTCGCCTGCGACATGCTGGGCGTCGGCCGCGCTCCCTCCGTTTCCGAAGAGAAGAATCTTATTGCCTGCGCGAATGGTGCCCACACAGGCCTGCATAATACGAACGAGGATCGGCAGGGACAAATCCAGGATCCGTTGATGCGCTTCAAGGCTGTTCTTGACGATGCAATACATGTCCTTTTCCAACAGGCCCGCCTGTTGCTCATAGGCCTGCAGTTGTCGAATCAGCCCAAAACTTTCGGCGACCGCTCCATTGCCGCCGCTTTTCGACAACAGTCGACGGGCCGCGGCCTTGGCGGCCGGCGTCGCATTCGCGGGCGCCAATCCCACCCCGACGTGGCGTAAGGCCGAGGCGTCACGGTCACCGTCGCCCACATAACATATCTCATCGAGGGGCACTCCCAGGTCGCTGGCGAGCGACTCCAACGCCAGCAATTTGTCTTTCGCGCCTTTTTTCACAAGATCGCAGTTGAAGCGACGCGCGATCCGCTCCACCGATGGGTTGTCTTCAGCGGTGACCAGGGCGACGGTAAGCCCTGCCTGCCTGGCTTGAGTGACCGCATCCAGATCTTGAAAGCTGAAGCGTTTGTCCGCGTCCCCGCTGTCGGACAATGCCGCGGTGCCGTCGGTGATCACCCCGTCGATATCCAACGCCAGCACTCGGATTTTGGTTACCATATCGTTCGCCCCCCGTCGATAATGACATTGGCCCCGGTCATGTAGGATGACGCATCAGAAATCAGGAAGACCACGGCGGCCTTGTACTCATCTGCCGTGGCCATCCGCCCCATCGGAATGAGATTCGTCAAACGCGTGACAAATCCTTCGTCCTGGCCTGTGTAGACGCCTCCCGGCGAGAGGGCGTTCACCCGAATGCCTTGAGTGGCCCAATAGGTGGCCAGATAGCGGGTCAATCCGATGAGAGCATGTTTGACGACCGAATAGCTGACAGGCTTCACCGGCTGCTCTTCCTCCGCGACGCCGGGAAGGCGGTAGAGGCGCTGGTCCGGCGCAATCACGCCGAGATCGGACGCAATGTTCAGGATTACGCCCCGCCTCCGCTTCGCCATGGCGGCGCCGATGATCTGACTCGTGACGAAGGCGCCCGTCAGGCCGACCGCAAGGTCCTGATGCCAGCGCTCGAGGGGAAACTGTTCGAAACGGCTTTCTCGCTGTCCGGTCGTTCCCATGGCCTCGAACTTGGGATTGTGCGCCGCGTTGTTCACGAGGATATCGATCGCTCCGTATCGTTGAGTCGTCTGGACGACAGCCCGCGTGACCGATTCCGGGTCGGCGATGTCGGTGCGCAGGCCTAGCGCCGGCACCCCATGTCTCTTCCCGATCTCTCCCGCACTCGCTTCCGCCCGTTCCCCATCGACGTCGAACAAAACGGGGATGCCTCCCATTTCCGCAATCGCCTGCGCGTGCCGCATGCCCAGCAACCCCGCCCCTCCGGTAATGACCGCCACCCGCCCGGTGAGATCGAAGAGCGAGCGCAATCCCGCCTGCTTGGAATGTTCCATCAACCGGGCCTCTTCCTTCAGCGCATCCTGATGACTCATATTCCCGGACATCCTGCCTTGACGGTCATGGAAGCCAATGATTCGAATCGCTCCAGCGCACGGCAGAGGGCCGGCGAGGCGGTCGGGACGATCTGCGGCACCGGTCTTCGGTCTACGCGATTGGGGTCGTAGACGGCGAGCACCGACCGGACGGCCGGGATATCCTCGACCATGCGGACGAGAAGTTCCTTCGCCTCGTCTTCTCGTCCTGTCTGGAGATACCCCTCCACGAACGGAACCCACTCAGCACTGTCCTTGGGCGACAGGCCCGCCCGTTTGGCTTCATCTGCCATCCGCGTCACTTGCTGCCAATCCAGTCTTTGTCTGGCCAGGTCGGCCTTCTGAAAGAAATAGCACCAGGAATGGGCTGGTTCCCTGCCGAAGATCGCGGCGGGAGGCACCGCGGCGTCGGATACCTCCGGCAGCACGCGGTCCGGATGCGAAATGCGTCGCGCCGCCTGCGCCAAGGGCGACAGGTGGGGTATTTCATCCCGCGCGGGGTCAAGAATGCGTAAGCAACTGGGCGGCGAAAACCACAAGGCCAGACTCTCGGACGTTGATGCCGTGAAGGACAATGTTCGGAACACATACCGAAACGGTTGGCCGTCGCTCAAAGAGGATAACTCGTCTCCAAGCACCGTCGGCAGGCCGAAGAAGCCATAGTTCAGGGTGGATGAATCATGGCGAGGGGCATACAGGAAATTGGCCGCTCCAAACAGGCTATAACTTCTCGGAAACGAGATCACCGATTCATCTGCCAGCAGTAACGTTCCCGGCTTGAGGCCCGGCGCCCTCCAGCTTAATTGCCAGAAGAGCGATGTCTGATCGGACCAGTCGTGAAGAAACTGTATCGAATTTCGAAAGTGAAATCCGATCGAGAGCCCTACCAGCAGACCGATGAGGGTCATACGCTGAACCGTGCGTTTCATCATCATGTGGGTGAAGGCGGCCAGGATGAGGACGCAACCCAGCATGACGGGAATCGTATACCGATCGGCCAGGGTATCCAGTCTGATGTCACGGTTCCCAAACCAAAACGGCAGGCCTCCGACAAGAACCGCCACCATGCCGATCCCCATGGCCTGTGTCGTCCATTTCCATGAGACGTTTTCTTCATGCGACTCAACTGGGACGGAGCGCGACTCCAGCTCCTTCAAGAACCAGAACGTGAGGGCGGTGCCGGCGACAATCAACCCCAGGCCGACGATCACCCAACGGATGCTGCCAAAGGTAAACAGGTCCGGACCGACCGTGCGGGTCCAGGCGACCAGACAGGCCTCGATCACGTCCGTCACGACCACATACAGCCGATGAAAGAAGTAACCCAGCGGATGGGACTGGATCACTTGAAA
>JAJONL010000113.1 GCA_021323395.1 Nitrospira sp. | reverse complement strand
AAGCCTGCGAGCCCAGAAAAAGGATGCCGGCCCGGAGGAAAGCCGGTTTCGTGCCGCCTGGGTACGAGCCGATGTCACGTTGCCGGGGTCACGATTTTAGCAGGATGCTGAAAAAGCCCGTCAGCGGCGTTCTCGGTCGCACGCCTCCCTGCGACGTACACAGTGTACGCCTCAGTCGTCGCGCTCGCTGCGGCCTTGCTGGACGGGCTTATTGAGCATCCTGCAGGATATTGTTCTGTAGTACTACATGTGTGGGCTATTGAATTTTTAGTGTGCCAACAGGGTTGTCCCATAGCCTGTTACAAGGATGCGGCACATCGACGGAGGAGTTCCGCCGAACAAAGGACGAGAGATGTCAAAGACGGATTATGTGTTTCACGCAGCGGAAGAGCCGCGCGAGCTTGAACGGCTGCAGATGCTGGAGAGGATTTTCGATTCGGGCACGCAACGCCGGATGCTGGCCACCGGCCTGACCACGGGGTGGCATTGTTTGGAAGTGGGGGCGGGGGCCGGATCCATCGTGCGCTGGTTGGAGCAGCGCGTCGGTCCCTCGGGAAAGGTCCTCGCCCTCGACAGTCATCCCCGCTTCTTACGCAATAGCGGCAGCTCGACGATTGAGATCCTCCAGGGTGATATTTGTGAACTGGACCTTCCTCCGGCCACGTTCGACCTGGTGCATGCCCGCTATGTCATGATCCATATCGCGGACTATCGGAGGGCATTCGAACGCATGCTGCGTTGCGTCAAACCGGGCGGCTGGGTCGTCATCGAGGAACCGGATTTCGAAGGGGCGCGGGCGGTCGCCGGCTCTGACGAGGCGCGGGCGGCGTTTGGACGTGTGACCGAGGCCATCGAACGCATGTTTACATCCGTTGGAATGGACTATGCGCTGGGAGCGAGATTGCCCGCCTTGTTTCAACAGCATGACCTGAGCCAATTGACGGTGGAATATGAGGGGCATCTAGAGACCGGAGGCGGACTGATCCCACAATTGATGAAGCTGTCCGCCGAACAACTTCGCGCGAAATATGTCGCGACCGGCATGGTCGCGGATACCGACATCGATCTGTATTGCAGCTTGGCCGATGATCCGGAGGCCTGGGCCATCTATTACGCGACCGTGGCAGTGAGTGGGTGGTGGCAACCGCAGTGCGGCGGACGAACGTAAGGATGGCGATGCGATACGTCGTGGGCGTCATGGGGCCTGCCAAGGCCAGAAAAAAAGATATCGACAATGCGCGCGTACTGGGTGAGTTGATCGCGCGGCGAGAGTGGGTCCTGCTGACGGGGGGGCGTGATGTGGGTGTCATGGACGCCGCCTCTCAAGGCGCCAAAAAAGTTCCCGGCAGCGTGACGATCGGTGTGCTTCCCTCAGCTAGGGTACGGGTGTCCAAATATGTGGATCTGGCCATCATCACCGAAATGGGCAATGCCCGGAACAATGTCAATGTCATGTCCAGCAATGTGGTGGTGGCGTGCGGTTTGACCGGGGCTGGAACCGTGTCCGAGGTAGCGCTTGCGCTCAAGGCGGGAAAACCGGTCATCCTGGTCGGGGCGACGCCGGCCGAAGCGAAATTCTTTAAAAAGCTGGGAGGTCGATTGATTGCCGCGGTAGAAAATCCGGAGGAGGCCATTACGCTCATGATGAAACAATTCGAACAGCAGCAACCTGATCTTGTTCAGGGCGCGCGCTCATGGGGAGGCGTCTGACAAACTGTTGAAAAAGCCCGCCAGCGGCGTTCTCGCGTCGCTCAAAGGCTCAACGTACCGCAAGGGTACGCCTCGCCTCCTCGCATTGCTGCGGCCTTGCTGGACGGACTTTTTGAACAGTTTGTGAACGCGTCCGATCCTCTCGTCCGGCGGGGCTGTTCTCGTTCGGCCTCCTCGACGGACTGCAAATACGCCTGCGTCGGCCTCACTTGCGAGCAGCCCCGGTGAGTTTCGGTCTCGAACGCCTCGCGACGGCCTTCATGAAGGGTCCGGGCTAGCAAGCTGTTGAAAAAGCCCGCCGGTTTCGTTCTCACAAGACACTGCCGCCTCACGAGTCGGCTGCGTTCACAAATGTGACCCGCATCCGAGGATGGTCGGTCCAACCAAGACCCCCAAGAACGATACCGGTCATTGCATTCCGGCAATCATACACACCCATCCAGACGAGTGCGACGCTCGTAGAGGTATTGTGACACCTCAGGCTACTCCACAGGCAGAAGCCGAAGATTTTTCGGTAAGATGATGAGACGTGAGTCGACCCATCCGTTGGGAGGATTATTCCAATGAACCTTCGTATACGAAGCAGGATCAGCAGAGTTCTTGCGCTGGCGTTGCTCTTGACTGGAAGTCTCGTTTCCATGGCCTTGGCTGTCGAGAATCCCAACCTGGCCAAGGCTGCCTTTGCCGGGGGGTGTTTCTGGTGCATGGAGGAAGCCTTCGAGAAGGTCCCGGGCGTGACATCGGTCACCAGCGGATACATGGGCGGGCGGGTCGAAAATCCGAGTTATGAACAGGTGTCGGGGGGCGGAACCGGTCATGCTGAGGCGGTGGAAGTGTCGTACGACCCGCAGAAGGTCAGTTACCCGGCGTTACTCGAGGCGTTCTGGCACAATGTGGACCCGGTGACGCCGAATGCGCAGTTCTGCGACCATGGCAGCCAGTATCGCGCGGTGATTTTTTATCAGACAGACGATCAAAAACGCCTGGCTGAAGAGTCAAAGCGGACTCTTGAGCAATCCAGGCGGTTCACGCAGCCGATCGTGACGGAACTTGTCATGGCTTCGCAGTTTTATCCGGCGGAAGACTATCACCAGGATTTCTACAAGAAGAATCCCATCCGGTACAAGTTCTACAAATACAATTGCGGACGAGCCCAACGGTTGGAAGAGCTCTGGGGGGCATCGTGATGCCTGACGCGCTGCAGCCGGACTTGGTGCAAGCCCTGCTGCGGGACTGTCGGACCATTGCCGTGGTGGGGTTGTCGTCGAATCCAACGCGGCCGTCGTACCGCGTGGCGGCTTACATGCAGCAGCAGGGGAAGGTGATCATCCCGGTGAATCCTCATGAGACGAGCGTGCTCGGCGAAGCGGCCTATCCCTCCCTGTCGGCTGTCCCCGGCCGGATCGATCTGGTGAATATCTTTCGACGGTCCGAGGAGGCCGGCGCCGTCGTCGATGACGCCATACGGATCAAGGCCCCAGCTGTGTGGCTTCAAGAGGGCGTGATCGACGAGGCGGCCGCGGCGCGTGCGCGGCAGGCCGGACTGCAGGTCGTGATGGATCGTTGTTGGCTCAAGGAACATGTTCGTGCGTTGTGGTGACTCCATACCGGCGACCACTCCGGCCGGGTCTCGTAGAGGTCTAGCTTTCGGCCATTCGGATGGTCACGGGTTGTTTGCCGATGGTGTGGACTTGAGTACCATTCATCACCTCCCTCGGCTCCGCAGTGCTTATGGTTTTGCTCCGTGCCGTTCCCCAGGCTCTGCCGTTTCAGGCTCACGCACCTGACATCGTATACTGTTTATGAAATGTTCAGGCAAACCGATTGTGTTCATTTCCTTGTACATCCGTCCTCACCGTGGAATAGTGACGAGACCTCATGAATAAGGACATGAGGGCACCGGGGGCGGCCTACGGTCGATTCCACTTTTCATCATGCGACATTCAGACTGGCACACTCGCTGGATTCATCTGGCGCGCACATTCTGTCCGCTGGCGGTCGCCGTCTGCCTGACGATGCTGATGCCTTCGCTGAATCGTCTCACCCCTGATTCCGGCATGACGGACCAGGATCCTCCTCTCGCCTCCGTATCCGTTCACTCGCTCATTGCCACTTATGCCCGGGAATACGCGCTCGATCCGGCTCTCCTGCAGGCGGTAATCAAGGTTGAATCGAATTTCAATCCGCGGGCTGTGTCCTCGAAGGGCGCACTCGGGTTGATGCAACTGATGCCCCTGACGGCGGCGGCCTTTCACGTCCTGGACCCTTTCGATCCGGACGACAATATTCGCGCCGGTGCAGCGCTCCTCCGCCGTCTCATGGACCGATTCGGAGGAGATCTTCCACTGGCGCTCGCCGCCTATCACGCCGGCGAGCGCCGAGTCAGTCAGGCAGCCGGCGCGGAATCCCTGCCGGGTACCCAGATCTATGTCGAACGCGTGTTGCGCCACTACAATCATTTTATGGCTGATAAAACCCTGCCGACGGTATGGTCCGGCCGAATCAGCCGTCAAGACCAGCCTCTCTCAGCCGCACGTCAGATGTCAGAGTGATGTGATCCTGGAAAGGCCCTCGTCGGCCGGCGCGTGTCTTCGCCAGTCTCCTCGATTGCAATTTTCATCAGAACGGGGTAGGGGAAAGGGGAACTTCCGCTCGTTCAAGGCCGGCGCAGGACAGATCGATGCGACTAGGGTCATGCCGGATGCGTGACCGAGCGACCGACGCCGATAGGACATCTGCTCAAGACTGCGAGAACGGTACATGAACCGCAGCGATCGCACCGCACGCCTGGCCCAATCCGATATCCGCGCCATGACCCTCGCCTGCGCGAAGGTCAACGGCATTAATATGTCCCAGGGCGTGTGCGATACGCCTGTTCCTGAGGTCGTCGTGCAGGCTGCTAAAGACGCCATGGAACAGGGACGCAATATTTACTCCCGCTACGACGGCGTCCCGGAATTACGACAGGCGATCGCGCTCAAATTGGGGGCCTACAATCGAATCTCGGCGGACCCCGAAACGGATGTCACCGTGAGCGCTGGAGCGACCGGCTCCTTCCAGGCCACTTGCATGGCCCTGCTCAATCCGGGCGACGAAGTGATTCTCTTCGAGCCGTTCTATGCCTATCACATCCAGGCCATTCTTGCCGTCGAGGCGATCCCGCGCTATGTGACGATGCGAGCCCCTGAATGGAATTGGGATGCAGAGGAGTTGGAACGGGCGATTACCCCTAAGACCAAGGCGCTGGTCGTCAATAGTCCGGGCAATCCTTCCGGAAAGGTCTTTTCACGCCGAGAACTGGAACAGATCGCGGAGATCGCCTGTCGCCGGGACCTGATGGTGATCACCGATGAGATCTACGAGTACTTTGTGTTTGATGGACGTGACCATATCAGCATGGCCTCACTGCCGAATATGGCGCAACGAACCATTACGATCGGAGGTTACTCCAAAACGTTCAGCATTACGGGATGGCGCATCGGGTACAGTGTGGCGGAGGCCGGCTGGGCCAAGGCCATCGGAGCCATGAGCGATGTGCTCTATGTCTGCGCCCCCACCCCGCTGCAATATGGAGTCGCGGCCGGCATCCGTGATCTCCCCGCCTCGTTCACACGGGCCGGGACCGGGCGATGTATCTATTGGACAAAACCGGGGTCGCGGGCGTGCCGGGCGAAGCGTTTTTTGCCGGCCCACAAGGCAACCGATTCATCCGGTTTTGTTTTGCAAAGACCCATGAAGATCTTGAGCAGGCCAGTCACCGCATCGAACAACTCGCCTAACCCGGACTATTCATGAATACCTGCTACGTCGTCCGATCCTCTCGCCCGGCGGGGCTTTTCTCGTTCGGCCTCCTCGACGGACCGCAAGTACGCCTACGTCGGCCTTACTTGCGAGAAACCCCCGGCGGGCTTCAGTCTCGAACGACTCGCGACGGCATACATGAATAATCCGGGCTAGTCATGTTTGCTGACGATCGTTAGACTCTCGCTTGCTCACGCCACGCCTCCTGCCATGATCCCCTTCCAAGTAAGTTATACAGAGCCGGAATGATGCCCTGCTGATGGAAACGCACCGACAACTGCGGCAAGCTTTGCCATATGGTCGGCATAGTTGTCGCGAGCCGACCTGTCGGCTATAGTAGCCTCGCCTGATCCATGAAGACACTGGACGACATCCGGCGACAGCTGGCCGCAGCAACGTTTGAATTCAGTCGCCACGCGTTCAAGCGAGTGGTCGAGCGCAACATCAGCGAGCTCGAAATCCGGCAAGCTGGTCTAGGGGCAAGAATCATCGAAGACTATCCTCACGACAAATACAGGCCGAGCTGTCTGCTGCTTGGGTTTACCCAGGCCGGTCGGCCCTTGCCCCTGCAGGTATCGTATCTTGAATCCGACTGGCTGAAGATCATTACAATCTATGAACCGGACCCAGCCGAATGGTATGATTTTTCTCGACGGAGGTAAAGATGTTTCATTGCCATGTCTGCGGCAACCGTGAAGCGCGGCAGGAGTTCGTGAGCGAAGTGTTCGATATCGATGGAAAGGCCGTTCGTGTCGAAAATATTCCAGCGAGCATCTGCACCCATTGCAGTGAACCCACATTTAGTCGTGAAGCAACCGAGAAGGTTCGCCAAATGGTGCATGGCGACGCCAAACCCGTGCGGTCTGTTCAGATGGATGTCTTCGCGTATCCGTAAGCACTCGCCCGAGGATTGCCGGGTCGCACCGGTCGTGACCGGGCGATGTATCTGTTGGACAAAACGGGGGTCGCGGGCGTGCCGGGTGAAGCGTTTTTACGAATTCACAAGGCAGTCAGTTCATCCGGTTTTGTATTACAAAGACCCATGAAGATCTTGAGCAGGCCAGTTGCTGCATCGAACAACTGACCTAGCAGGAAAAACTACGCCAGCGGCGTTCTCGCATCGTTTTAGCGGCTCACTACGACCCCAGTACAATTCGTCACTTCGCTCGCTAAGGCTTTGCTGGACGGCCTTTTTGCGCATACTGTGAGCTATTCTGATACCGGCACGGCGCATGAGTTGATCGTAGCGTATTGAGCAAATCGAATTTTCCCGCAGCCTGCTAGATCATCCAGTGCCGTGAAGAACGCCACATGCGCGGGTAGAATCAACTCCCACTCTTCGGGAATGGGCTGCTCCATCACCGCCATCCTCCGTAGACTGCGTCGCCGCAGCCATCAATAGATCAGCGGACTCAATTCCAGCAGCAGCCTCAGTGGAGGAAAGATCCAACCCCAAATCCCCATAGCCACCAAAGCAGCCCAGGCCCCTCGCTCTTGCCTGCTCGTACGCCATCCACGTCTCCTCATAGAAATGCGGGGTGATTAAAAAAACGGAGTCCATTCGCGTTCTTCATGTGTGCCTCGCCGGACCTCTTCCACCAGGACGTTGAGTCCCTGGATAGGTCGTCCGCACGACGCTGACAGCTCTCGCTCGCGGGCTTCGATCTCGGACGGCAGATGAAGCATGAGGGGCGTCTGTTTCCCAATCATCTCATCGGCGTCATAGGCCAACATCCATTCCGCCCCGCGATTGAAGACGGTGATGACTCCTTCGAGATTCATGGCGATGATGGCGACTTCCGTGTCTGCATCCAACACCGCCAGAAGTCTCGCTTGAGTATCCAGAATCTCGTCCCGGGCCGCCTTTTGTGCGGTTTGGTCGCGGCAGGTCCACAGCAGCCAGTTGTCTTTCTTGTCCTGTTCGGGAAAGAGCGCGAGGGAAATCTCGGTAAAGACGGAAGACCCCATTTTTTTTCTGCCGATGGCTTCACCATGCCAGTGGCCCCGCTCGATCAGCATGGGGGAAAATACATCCGCGATTTTGGCCACCCATTCAGGCGAATAGAGTTCTTTCCAGGACTCTCCGATCAACTGGTGCGGTTCATATCCGAAGATGGCCGCATAGGCCCGATTGATATAGGTAAAACATCCGGCCTTATCGAGGAGAGCGATTCCATCGATGGCCTGATCGAGCGCAAACAGCAGGGGAGCTTGAACCAGTGCGGGCTGTTTCTGAGCAACCAAGCCCTCCTTCAGCTGCCGATTGTGCAAGTGAAGCTCCAGATGGTGTATGACCTGACGTCCTAGGCCAGAGAGAGCATTTCGTTGTTCCGGACTCAGCCGACGAGGAACCTGGTCCATGACACGGAGGATTCCCAGCAGATGTCCATCTGCGCTGACGAGAGGCATGGTGGCATAAAAGCGAATGGACGGAGACTCCCTCACGAGTGGACTTGCGGCAAATCGCGCATCGGCCAGCGTGTTGGGTACTTCCAGGGCCTACCGCCCCTGGACGGGGTGGACGCAGAATGCGCAGTCGCAGGAGATGGGGCAGACCGGCGCTCCGCCCGTCGCAGTCGACCAATGCTGAAATGGCTCGACGAGACTGATTCGCGCGATGGGCACATGGCAGACCATTGAAGCCAACCGCGCGAGCTCGCTGAATGGAGATCCTGTTCCGTCGTCCCGGACTCTCGAATGAGAGGCGGTCCAAGGGATAGCTGGTTATTCGAAGAGGGTCCATGCATGTTTAGCGATTGCTCAGTCACGATTCCTTGCGTGCGAATAGGTGGAATAACGGGTCAGCACCGGAATCCTGCCCGTCTGACTCCAGGCGGAACTTTCCCCCTTTTTTTCTTATCGGTAACATTGCCTCACCTTGAGACAGTCTGGTCAGAGCAGTCACGACGTATTTTCAAGAATCCGATCATAAGTCGCGCGGTTACAGGCCTGGTAGATGGACCACTATTGAGCGCTCATCTCCCCGGATCCAGACAGATCGGGACTCCGTGGCTGATATGAGCAAAAGTTGACGAGAGGCTTGAGCGAGGCCCGACCGCATGGTAAGAATAACTAAGGGGCGAGGCGCCAAAGGTGTCTCGCCCCCTTCACGCAATAAAGGATACCCTATGACAAATTCTGTCTTCTCTTCGTTATCGGCCAGCATCGTTTTGTTGCTTTTGCAAGCCTGTAGCCATTCCCCCGTGTCATACGATCATTCATCGAGCGCTTCTCTACCGCCTGAAGCGTCCGTACCGGCGGAGGAAAATGCTGTCCTCGCGGGGGAATGGGAATATGAAGAAGGCGGGGTGGTAGTGCCGCTGAGGTTGGATCGATTCGGAAACGGGACGTATGAGTTTAAAGACGGGCTCTTTCGAACCAACCTGCTCTCCGACCATCGCTGGGCGGGGGCGTGGGCTCAGCGCGAGAATGACCGGGAAGGCGGATTCGAAATCACGCTGTCACCAGATTATAGGGAAGGTGAGGGTCGGTG
Source organism: Nitrospira sp. (assembly GCA_021323395.1). Taxonomy (GTDB): domain Bacteria; phylum Nitrospirota; class Nitrospiria; order Nitrospirales; family Nitrospiraceae; genus Nitrospira_A. The sequence goes on along the minus strand of JAJONL010000113.1, from coordinate 8,711 downwards.
GTGGTATACACGCATCGAGCGTGATCCTGCTCCGAAGAAATCCGGGGGGCGGTTTCATGTCATGAAGGTTCAATCGACCGTGGGTAATCAGAAATCAGAGCCTGTCCATAGATCGATCCCCACAATAACCGCTATGGCCGGTGGCTTTCTATCGGATCAATTTCCTCATACATGGCTGAATAGTCCACGGAGCCCAGTCCTTGCGCGATGGTTTTCGTGAGCAGCGATCGTATCCCCTGGAGTCCGTCGGTAGCCAGGTGCGCGGATTCTGCGGCCTTGATGACCAAGTCCACATCTTTCAGCAAGTGGCGGGTGGAAAAGTTCGGGTTGTCGTAGCTCCGCTCCGATAGCCTGGACAGTTTCTTGTCGAACATGGGTGCGTAGAGCGCGCTTTTTCGTAATATCTCCATAAAGCTCTCCACCGCAATGCCTTCTCGGCGAATCAAGCCCAGGCTCAACGCGAATGCCGCCATCTCTGCGGAGATGAGTTGATTCAACGCCAGCTTCAATCCCGCGGCTTTTCCCACCGGACCGATGAGGTGCACCTCAGACCCCAACGACTGCAACAGCGGAGCAAATTCGGCATATTGCTCAGGAGTCGCACCAACCATGATCAAGAGCATACCGGCATGGGCCTCTGCGATGCTGCCGAGAACCGGTGCTTCCAGGTATCGACCGCCGAAACGTTCGACCTCTCGCTGGATCGATCGGCTCTCTTCCGGACCGATCGTTCCCATTTGGATGATGGTGCGATGGTTGAGCGCCACGCGAGTGACGGGATCGAAGGAACGGTTATACACCGTCAGGCTGTGGCCGGTGGCCTGTAACCGTTCCGCCATAGCATGCCCCAGCAATCCTGTGCCCAATAAAGCCACCTGCATCAGAACCTCCTTCCTCCTAGTGTTGGCGTAGACATTTCATGCCGGTTGCTTCGGCATGATGTCCATTCCTCGGCTGGATCCTGGCTCGGTCTACCGGTCGGACCGGGAGTGATCTACCATCTGGTCTGGCTGTTCACGAAATTCCAGTTAGCTTCTGAAAGGCATCGTACAGAGATGATCAGGTGATGGAAAGGTTAGGGAGCAGAGCGAGAGGCGACTGCCGTCGAGCTGAACTGGATGAGTCGGGTTCGTACCGGCGCCGCTAGGGTCAAGCCGAGAGCCAGGGTGCCGCGCAGTCGAGGGTCGGGGCGGTTGAATGATAGTGGTTGGCCTGAGGTCGTTGTGACGCGTCCCCCGCTTTCTTCAATCAACAGGACCCCGGCGGCAATATCCCATTCGTTGCCTCCGTCCAACGTGACGGCAGCCTCAGCTTGTCCGGCTGCGACCAGCGCAAGGGCATAGGCGATCGAACCGATCGGCCGACAACGGATGTGTAGCTCAAGGTCTTGCAAGCGGCCGACTCGAAGTTCCCAGGGATTGACGAGGGCGAGCGGACGCTCGGTCGATGTGAACGGCGGCTGATGCGCAGCAAGATGACGTTCGACCATGCCCCGACCTCGAATGGCCGAAAAGAACTCACCTGTGGAGGGATTATAGATAGCCGCGACCGCCGGGAGCCCCTCTTCAATGAGTGCCACAGACAGACAAAATTCAGGCAGGCCTCGCACGAAAGACCGGGTGCCGTCGATCGGATCGACGATCCACACGCGTTTCTTGCCCAGCCGGTCCGGAGCATCCGGCGTTTCTTCCGACAACCACCCGTCATCAGGATACGCCGCGGACAAACTATCCCGCAGAATTTGATTCACGGCCAAGTCAGCAGAGGTGACCGGCGACCGATCCTGTTTGGTATGGGTTTCAAACCCGTCGGCCGCCAGTCGGAGGGCCTCGCGACCGGCCCGTAGCATGGCATCCGACAAGGTGGCGAGTTCCTGTTCCATCGAAACTGAGGTCCTAGATTTCGAGATGCCGATGACCCACGGTATGCTCACCGTAGCAGGTATTGAAGTGGGAACAAAGGAGAGAATGCATCGCTGTAGAGGTAGACTCTTGACCCCTTTCGAGGATACGCGTACAAGCTGAGCCATCATGAAATTGGTGCATAAACATTCCCGCAAGTCAGGACTTCCGCCCGGCACGCTGGTGCATATCGGCGAAAAAAAATCAGAGAAAGTCACCATCACGGTCTATGAATACGGCGAGGGTCAGTTTCAGGAGCGGACGGTCTCCAAACCGGAGGAGGTGGTCCTGACCGGAGAGCCGACTGTCAGGTGGGTGGATATCGGGGGGATCCACAAGATGGAGGTACTGGAAGCCTTCGGGAAGATGTTTGGCCTCCACCCCCTGCTCCTTGAGGATATCGCCAATACCGATCAACGCCCGAAGCTCGACGATTATGGGGCGTACGGCTATGTCGTGCTCAAAATGCTGTACGAGGGACATCGTGACGGAGACGTCAATGTCGAACAGGTCAGCTTGGTCTTTGGAGAAAATTTTCTCCTGTCGTTCCAGGAAAATGGTGGCGACGTCTTTCAGGGAGTGAAGGAACGTCTGCGGAACGGCAAGGGCCGCCTGCGGCATGCGGGAGCCGATTATCTGTTGTACGCGTTGATGGATTCGATCGTCGATCGGTATTTCATCATTTTGGAAACGCTGGGAGAACGCATCGAGGCCCTGCAGGATCTCTGCATCACCAATCCGGGGCCGGAAACCTTGCGGGATATTCATGCACTCAAGCGGCAGCTCCTGTTTTTGCGCCGCTCGGTCTGGCCGCTCCGGGATGTGATGAACAATCTTTCGCGGTCGGACGGTCAATTTTTGCAGGGGTCGACAAAGGTCTTTTTTCGAGACGTCTATGACCACGTAATTCAAATCGGCGATACCATCGAAACCCTGCGGGAAATGGTGTCCTCCATGATGGAAGTGTATTTGTCGAGCGTGAGTTATCGTTTGAATGGAGTGATGAAAGTGCTGACGATCATCACCACGATCTTCATGCCCCTCAGTTTTATCGCCAGCATCTACGGGATGAATTTCGAGCACATGCCGGAATTGAAATCATCCTGGGGGTATCCGGCGGTGCTCGGTGTGATGGCCGTGACCGGAAGCGCGATGCTGTACTTTTTCAAGCAGAAGAAGTGGCTCTAGCAGGCTGCGAAAAAACTCGATCATTGCGTAATACGCCGCGACCAGTTCAGCTGCCGTGTTGGTGTCAGAATAGCCCACAGGGATGCGCAAAAAGGTCGTCCAGCGAGGTCCGCGACGCGAAGAATAATGAGCGCAGGTTTGCGGACGCCGCCGAGAGGGAGAGGCGGCGGTGTCTTGCGAGAACGCCGCTGGCGGCCTTTTCCCGCATCCTGCTAGGTCAGTCCAGGATCTCGACGCGATCCACGAAGTAAGTGGTTTCTCCGAAGCAGGTGGTGGGGATATAGCGGAATTCCCGGTAATGGAGAACGACTCGTTTTCCCATTTGCCCGTCCAGTTTCTTCGCGACCTCATCGTCCCACACGCTGAAGTTCCACAGGAGCGGGGCCACGCCGGGGACGGTGGTCATGGCGAGCTCGCCTTCCTGGGTCTTACACACCCACCCCTTGCGCGAGAGCTTCTGCAAATACCCCACGCGGTCTCCGTCGGAATAACTCCAATTGAAGATGATCAAGAGGTAGGCGGCTCCCACAAAAACCAAGAGCGTAAAAACGATTTTCGCAGTCATGCAGGGCCTGCTGTTGAGGCGACATCCTGAAACAGCCAGGGGGACTGCGTGCGGCGGCGCTGTTCATACTGCGCGATTTGGTCGGTATGTTGGAGCGTGAGGCCAATGGCATCCAATCCGCGGTAGAGGCAGTCTTTTCGAAAGGGGTCGATTTCAAAATGATAGGCAGTGCCTTCAGGAGTGAGCACGCGCTGAGCAGCGAGATCCACGGTGAGTTGATAGCCGTCATGCGCCCCGACGCTTTCGAACAGGGCTTGAATTTCCGATCCCTTCAGCACCACCGGCAGCATGCCGTTCTGAAAGCAATTGTTGTAGAAGATGTCGGCGAAGGAAGGGGCAAGAATGCAGCGAAAGCCCTGGTCGAGCAAGGCCCAGGGCGCGTGCTCGCGTGATGACCCGCAGCCGAAATTGTCGCGCGCCAGGAGGATGGTGGCCTGCTGATAACGGGGCTGATTCAAGAAGAAGGTGGGGTCCTGCGAACCATCCTTCCTTCGCCGCCAATCGTAAAACAGCCCTTCCCGCAGGCCGGTGCGTTTGATCGTCTTCAAAAATTGTTTCGGAATGATTTGATCGGTATCGACATTCGGCCGGTCCAGCGGAGCAACCATGCCTGTGAGTGTGGTGAATGCATCCATAGTGTGTCCTGACCTCAATCCTCTCTTCCTAGATGGCGCGATGGGCGGTGACTGATCCTGCCGGCACGTAAGCTTCATGTTCACGACCAATGACGGATATCGACGAAATGTCCTTCGATGGCGGCGGCCACGGCCATGGCCGGAGACACCAAATGGGTCCGGCCGCCGGCTCCCTGGCGTCCTTCAAAATTCCGGTTGCTGGTTGAGGCACAGCGTTCTCCCGCTTGCAACACGTCGGCATTCATGGCGAGACACATGCTGCATCCCGCTTCTCGCCATTCGAATCCCGACTCCTTGAAGATGCGGTCGAGTCCCTCCTGTTCCGCCTGCTGCTTGACGAGGCCGGAACCGGGAACCACCATCGCATGCACCCGGCCGGCCACGTGTTTGCCCTTGGCGAACGAGGCTGCGAGACGGAGGTCTTCGATGCGCGCATTGGTGCAGGACCCGATGAATACCTTGTCGATCTGGATGTCGCGTATCGGCATCCCGGGGGTCAACGCCATGTATTCGAGAGCTCGCTGGGTGGCCTGACGGAGCTTCTCATCATTCATAGTTTGAGGATCCGGCACATTCCCATCCACCCCCGTGACCATTCCGGGGCTGGTGCCCCATGTGACTTGCGGAGCGATCGTTTCGGCCCGCAGTTCCACCACGGCATCGTAACGCGCGCCTGGGTCGGTGGCGAGCTCTCGCCAGGCCTTCACCGCTTGATCCCACAGGGCTCCCGTCGGCGCCATGGGCCGTCCCTTGATGTAGGCAATCGTGCTGTCGTCCGGTGCCACCATGCCGGCGCGGGCTCCGCCTTCGATCGACATGTTACAGAGAGTCATGCGGCCTTCCATACTGAGTGCACGGATCGTCGAGCCAGTATATTCGATGACATAGCCGGTTCCGCCGGCCGTACCGATTTTGCCAATGATGGCTAAAATCACGTCTTTCGCGGAACAACGAGGAGACAATTGTCCCTCCACTCGGATCTCCATGGTCTTGGGGCGTTTCTGCAGCAGACATTGTGTTGCGAGGACATGTTCCACTTCGCTCGTCCCGATGCCGAAGGCGAGCGCGCCAAATGCGCCATGGGTCGAGGTGTGGGAATCACCGCAGACGATCGTCATGCCGGGCAACGTGAACCCCTGCTCCGGGCCGATGATGTGGACGACTCCTTGCCGGATGTCGTTCATACCAAAATAGGTGATGCCAAAGGCGGCGCAGTTATCCTGCAGCGTTTGGATTTGTTTGGCGCTGACGGGGTCGGCAATCGCCAGACCGCGGTCGGTCGTCGGGACATTATGGTCTGGAACAGCCAGCGCGGCGCCGGGTCTGCGAGGGACCCGTCCGGCTATCGTAAGCCCTTCAAAGGCTTGTGGAGACGTGACTTCATGCACCAAATGGCGATCAACGTACAGTAATGTGGTGCCATCGGGTTCCGCGCGAACCACATGCTCATCCCAAATTTTATCGAACAGTGTCTGTGCAACCATGGCCATAACTCCTTGTAGCGCCGCGCTGTGTTCAAAGGTTGGCAGCGCCGCATCGATGCGGGACTATTATACATGCCACCAGGCCCGCCGCATCAAGGGCAAAGCGGCTGGAAGGATTTGCCCCCTTCAGGTTTTAAAATCGGGGACCGATAAGGTCTCCATGGAAGAGGAACTGGTGGACGGCCAACGCATCACGATCCCCCGCTGGACCATCAAGCGGGATCCCCGAGCGCTGGGGTGCTCGATCTGTGGATCGGCGATCGTCAAAATCACCGCGGAATGGCGGCAGATTTCTTTTTGTACTTGCCGCCTGATTGAATATCGCGTGCTGCCGCGAGCCCCCAAATCTTTGCCTGCCCCGTCCCCGGCCGCAGACGTACGGAAAGACCCTTAATTTCGCCGTGTTCCTGACGACTAGCATTCCTCTGCTAGGCTTGTCCTAAAGCAGCGGACAGGCCTGCGAAAAAATTGTCTGTTTTGGGACGGAGGGACATATGACAAGCTGGAGAGGGTTGCTCATCGTGATAGGGTGGATGAGTATGATGAACGGAAACCCCCTGGAGGCGAAAGATCACCCCATTGCAAAGTTCCTCCCCAGGATCGGCCCGGCCTACCATGCGGGAGACGTCCGGGTATGCGAGGGACGCGACCTGCCCGGCGATTGGCATCTGGTTACGTTTGATTCCTCCTATAGATTCAGAAACCCACAGGCTCCCTATTTGTTTCCCCACCAGCTCTTTCAATACTCAACCCATGGGGGTACCAAATCCGTCCACTCGCTCCGACCTATTCTCGGCCGCCCAGACAAGATATTCCAGATGGTGCCGTTGGAAATGACCTATCACGTTGAGCGGAACGGCCGGGTCATTCTCAACACGAAGGGTCACGACAAGCCGGTAGAAGCATGGTCCTGCGAGCTGGTGACCCGCAGCCGTGTAACGATGGAAAGCGGAAGTGGCCTGCAACGTGGCGATCTGATCATGACCTTGTTGGGTTCAGGCGGGCAGCCATTGTTTGTGCGTCACCTGCGAAAGACTGTCACATAGCGGCGCGTTGCGACGGAGAGCGCAGGCGTGATACGACGCAGCAGGCATCGACATTCCAGGGATGCGGAGTCTTCAATGCATTCCGGACGTATGCCGTCGAGGGGGCGATGGACGATCCGAACCAGGTGTGGAAACAACCGCCGGTCGTCGAATGGTCCCAACTCCTGCTGAGCAGCTATCGCCATTGGGTCGGGCGAGATTTGCTCCCACGAGTCGGAGGGCCGAAGGAACAGGCTCATGCGCTTTTCATCGCGCCGTTCGTGGTCGTTTCGCATGGCATGGGAGAGGATCCTCTTCTGAATTATGGGTCCCATCTCGCTCTGAGCCTTTGGGAGACGACATGGGACGATCTGCTGCGGACACCCTCGCGGCTCACGGCGGAAGTCGTCAACCGTGCCGAGCGGGAATGGATGCTCGAACGCGCTCGCACCAGGGGTTACGTGGACAACTACCGGGGGGTCAGGATTTCGATCAGCGGGCGTCGGTTCCTGATCGAGAATGCGATCGTCTGGAGCGTCATCGATCAAGCCGGGCATCGACTGGGACAAGCCGCAACCTTCTCACACTGGACCTTCCTCTAGCCGCCGAAACCGGGGCACGATAGCGCCATCAACCGACACCGATTCGAGAAACATGCCCTTTGGTCTAATCCAAAGTTCACCTGCTCCGTAGAGTTGGCGGTAGACCACATACTCTTCTTCGCTTTCGGAGTGCTTGGCCAGTCCGAGCACCTCATAGTCGTTTCCCTTATAGTGACGATAGCGACCGGGTTTGATCATGGTGTATCCTTGCGGCTCCTTTACAGAGCAAGAGTGTATCGGACAGCCCATGTCACCACAACTGTCTCACATGTCCGACCGTCGCCACGACGTCGTCGTCATCGGCGGCGGGTCAGCGGGTTATGCCGCTGCCCGAACCGCCCGCGATGCCGGAGCCGATGTGGCCATTGTCGATCAAGGTCCGCTAGGAGGTCTCTGCATTCTGCGTGGATGCATGCCCACCAAAACGTTTCTCCAGTCGTCCGAACTCATGGCCCTGATGAAAAGAACGCGTGAGTTTGGGCTGGCACCGGTTACACCCCGGGCGGATCTGTCGGCCATCGTCGACCGCAAAAATCGATTGGTGCAGGAGTTTGCTGATTACCGCATCGCTGCCTTGCGCGATCCGCGGTTTACGCTGTACGAATCGCGGTTCGGATTCGTGGGCAGGCGTTCGTGATCGCCACCGGATCGACGGCCCGTGACGTGTCGATTCCTGGGCTGGAGGAAAGCGACTACCTGACCAGCGACACGATTCTCGATCTCCGTCGGCCCCCGAGTTCCCTTCTTGTGCTGGGAGGTGGACCGGTGGCCGTCGAACTCGGACAATTTTTTGCGCGAATCGGAAGCAAGGTGACGATTCTGCAACGGAGTGCCACGTTATTGTCCAATATGGATGAAGACGTCGGCCATGCGCTGGAAATCTCGTTTCGCGAGGAAGGCATCGAGGTCATCACCGATGTGTCGTTCCAGGGTGTGACACGAACACCGTTGGAAAAAACGGTGCATTTTGCGAAGAATGGTACGAAGCAGACCCGCTCAGGAGAATTGATTCTTCAAGCGCTGGGCCGCCATCCTAATCTGAAGGGCTTAGGGTTGGAAGTAGCCGGCGTGGACGTCGTTGACGGTCGTCTGACGGTGGGACCGGACATGCGTACCTCGCAATCGCATATTTTCGCCGTCGGCGACGTGAATGACTTCACGCCAATTGTGCACCTGGCGATTCAGCAAGGTGAGATTGCAGCGTTCAATGCAACTCACCCTCATGAGCCCGCGCGGGTGATCGATCGCCGACTGGATGCCGAAGCGGTCTTTACCGAGCCGCAGGTGGCGATCGCAGGCTTGAGCGAACGG
>JAJONL010000112.1 GCA_021323395.1 Nitrospira sp. | reverse complement strand
GTCGCCATATTCGGGAAGATAGGCCCCTTTGTACACATCGAGTCCTTCGATGGTTTCGGGAATGATAAAGTTCAGGTCGGTATAGCCTTGTCCATGGGCATGCGACCGCAAGTTGATCGGCATGCCGTCGGCAAAGAACGCGACATCCGTGCCATGGTCCGCGTCAAACCCACGCAGGAAATATTGATCGGCTTTACCTGCGCCTCCCGAATGCTCTACCGCGATGAAGCCGGGAATGAGGCGGAGCACCTGAGCCGGGCGTCCTTGCGGCTGCAGCACATATTCTTTGTCGGGGATGAACTGCTGGGAGGACGCCGCCACGGGACGATCGGCAGAAACAGAAATTTCCTGTATGTCCAGATCCGGAATATCCGGATCATGCGCGAACGATGCCTCGCTCATTCCTACTACCGCCACCGCGATATAGATCCCTGCTGCCGGCCAGCGCATGCGATACCCCGTCAGATAACGTGAACGAAAAAGGCGCTCACAAAGGTCTTCCCTCGGCCCCTCTCGGCCGGTTCAGACCCTCGTGATCTGATTGTAAAGTATGGGAGAAACAGCAGAACGACCGGCCTCGCTCAGGCGGTCGACCGGATAAGACACGCAATCCGCTGAACGGCATGGTCGATCAATGCATCGAGGGTTCGTCCCTCGGCCCCGACGACTTCAACCTTCCGTTTATTGATGGGGAGGAGTACCTTTTTCGCGGAAGACTCCAGCACCGCTTGCACAAGAGCGGGCGTCACTTCGCCCAACATAGATCCGGGCATCAGGAGACTTAATGAACCCACGATCAGATCCGCGCCTTCCAGCCGACGATGGATCATCTGCGGAGCCGTTTCAATCGATGTGGCGCCGGCGCGTTTCATCGCCTCCGCCGACGCGCGATTGAGGCCCAGGCCAATGACGACATGACCGTCTGACGCGACATCCCGCAGTCCCTCGACCACCCGACTGCCCAGGCCCCCGCCGCGTCCATCCACTACACAAATCGTCATTAGAGGCTGAGCCCCCTACCGGTCGTCGTCATGGTCAGCTTCCCATGCTTCACACCTTTGACACTCAGCAAGGCGTCGGCGACGTTGCGAATGGCAGCCCCCTTGCCTCTGGCCACCAGGACCTCCAGGCAGTGATCATGGTCGAGATGGACGTGCATCCCTGCCATGATATGGCCCTGGAAATCGTGCTGAATGTGAGTGAGCTTTCTCGCCAGATCCGGTACGTGATGGTCGTACACGAAGGTAATCGTGGCCACCGTTTCTTTGTTCTCGTCCCATTCCTGCCCGACGAGACTATCCCGAATCAGGTCACGGATCGCTTCGGATCGGTTGGTATACTTACGCCGCTCTATCAAACGATCGAAATCCATGAGCAGGTGCTGATCAAGGGAGACACCGAATCGGACAAGCTTCTTCATAAGACACGCCGAAGTGTTATGAAATAAATTTTCGTGTTACCGACACTACCAAACGCGACCAGGATCGGGCAAGGGAGTGATGAAGACACCTCGATCAGAGCACAGCAGCGTGGGTGAGAGGTCGGGCTTGGGCAGGAGGGCTAGGCAACCAATGTGACCGGCTTGGGCTCTGACACCAAATTATTGCCCTCACGGTCGATCACCATCAAGAACAGTGCAACGAGGTCCGGATCGAATTGCTTCCCGCCTTCCCGTTCGATCTCGGCCTTGGCTTGCATCACCGTCATCGTCTCTTTGTATGCACACTGTTGTGTCATGGCATCGAAGGCATCCACGACTGTCACAATCCGACCGGGCAGCGGAATCTGCGTCCCTTTCATTCCAAGAAATCCGGTCCCATCCCATCGCTCGTGATGAGTCAGCGCAATCTCCGCGGCCATCTGCAACAAGGGAGCCCGACTGTCCGACAGCAGCTTCCAGCCGATTTTGGTATGCGGTTTCATGGCGGCTCGGTCGGTGTCGGTGTAGAGGCCTTCCTTCAGCAACACACTGTCAGAGATTCCAATCTTGCCCACGTCATGCAGGAGCGCCGCTTTCTTGATCAGTTCGATCTGTTCAGGCGGCAGGTCACGTGCTTCAGCCAACAGGGTGGCCAGTTTCCCGACATGCCTAGCATGGGCTCCGGTGACGTCATGTCGATACTCGGACGCCAACGCCAACCGATGGAGCAGATCCACCTGGGTCTGTTCGACCATTTTCGTACGCACCAGCACTTGCGCTTCCAGATGTTCATTGTGCATGTGCAGCTGCCGATGAAGCTGCCGAGTCACCAGCTGATTCTTGATCCGCAAGGTCACTTCCGTCGGATCGACGGGCTTCGTCAAGAAGTCCTTCGCGCCCTCAGCCAGCGCTTTGTGCTTGGTCGGCGCATCCAACTCGCCGGTAATGATCAAAATCGGAAAGTAGTCGTCCGTCGGAATCAAGGGCACCAGATCCCGCATGACATCAAACCCGGTCATGTGAGGCATCCTCATATCCAAGGCCAGCAGGTCGGGTTGCAGGTCTCGATACAACTGCACGGCCTGGCGAGGATCATTCGTCGAGGTAATCTGGTGATATCCGGCCTGCTTCAGAATGGCTTCCATCAGCTTGGTGCTGTGAGCTTCGTCGTCTACCAGGAGTAGTTTGATGGTTGTCAGGTCGAGGTCTTGCATTCGGTGCTCCGCGCAGCTGTTGTCTCGGGCGATCCCCGTTGATTTTACACGATAGCACTGTTACGCCGCCTCACCAATTTCTTTTCTGTTCTCGGCTTGGGCCAAGTTTCTGATCGTGATTCGAGACAAGGCTTGTTGGAGCGACGCCATGGTCAGAGGCTTGCTCAACACCACATCCACTGCAGCCGAGGGCGCCTCGTCTGCATCGGTTTGATCACCCCCTGTCAGCAAGACAACGGCGGTGTCGGGCGAGACCTTCTTGATCACCTCCGCCAGCTGTCGACCCGTCATCTGCGGCATCCCATGATCTGTGACGACCACATGCACCCGCTCCGGGGTAAACGTCTTGATGGCCTCTGCGGCACTTCCGACGAACTCCACGCGGTGCCCGGCCACCCGCAAGTACTCGCTCGTAACGCGCCCCACCAAGGGATCGTCATCCACAACCAGCACCTGCAACTGAACTCCGGTGAGATTGGCGCCTTCGACCTGCTGCCCTGCATGCGGGTCTGATTGAATCGGGAGTCGAATCCTGAACGTGGTCCCAGTGCCGACTTCACTGGTGATATCGATCGTTCCACGGAGCCGACGGATGATGCCATAGACCATGGCGAGCCCGAGCCCTGTTCCCTTCTCACCCTTGGTCGAAAAGAATGGCTCAAGACAGCGTTGACGCACCTCCTCGGTCATCCCCGTGCCGCTATCACTGACTTCCAGGCGCACGTATTCGCCATCAGCTTTGGTCCGCAGGGTAATCGCGCCGTTCTTCGGCATCGCATCGACGGCATTAAACACCAGATTGGTCAGCACTTCGCGTAACTCCGACTCGTGGCCGACCACCGGCGGCACCACGTCCAGGTCTATCTGCAGATCGATGGCGACCCCGTTCGCCAAGGCCTGATCTTTCCATTTGGGTTGACTGAGTTTGACGATCTGCTCCACCAATCGATTCACATCGACCATGCCGCTCAGGTCGGCATCGAGGCGGGGCCGATAAAAATCCCGGAGACGACTCACGACTTTCGCGGCATCCTTCGCCGCGAGATTGATCGTCTGAAGGTACTCCTTCACCGTGTCGTGGTTGTCTAGCCCTCGAGGGTCGATGAGCAGGAGTTCGCTGAATCCCACAATCGGCGACAGGGTATTGTTGAAATCGTGAGCAATGCCGCTCGCCATTTGGCCGAGTGCCCGGAGCCGCTCCTGCTGCACCATCTGTTGCTGGGTGGTCTTTAAATCCGTCAATGCGGATTCCAGTTGAATATTGCTCTCGCGAAGCGACGCTTCTGCCCGCTTGCGTTCAGCCAAGTCTGACGCATTGCTCAAGGCCACCGCCACCTGATCGGCCAGCTGTCGGAGTTGCAGGGCACTCTCATCCTTCATATCCGGCGCATGGCGGTATCCCAGCGCAATTCCGCCCAAGAGGTCATGCGAACGAAACAGAGGCAGCACCAGCAACGATTCGACGCCCGCAATACAGAGCTTGGCGAAGGTCCCAGACGCCGCCTGAGCCGCCAGGGGGACATAGTCCCGGCACTCCATGAGGAGTCCACGTTCCGCCTCGCTCACGGACACGCCCTCCATGGTCGTCTCCGCCCGGTCCCTTCCCAGCCGTGCATAGAACCAGCCCCGTCCGCTCTCTGAGGGATCGAGCAGGAGGACGGCAATGGCCTCGCAGGGCGACACCGCGCGCAAGCGGGCCAACACCGTGTCCACGATACGACTAGGATCCAGCAGGGAGAGCACCGATCGGTCGATCTCATGAATCGTGGCCAACTGGGTAAATTGCTGGCTGAGCCTGGTCGTCATGGCATTAAACGACGTCGCCAGTTCCTCGAATTCATCGCCGCTTTCCACCCGCACCGGCGTCGAGAAGTCCCGCCGGGCGATGCGCCTGGTCCCCTCGCCCAACTCCTCCAGCGGCACCATGGTTTTGCGAATCTGATTCACGCTGAGCAGCGCCACACAGAGCACCGCGATCAGGACCACGAGGCTGAAACGATATTTAAAGCTCGCCAAAGGTGCGAGAACGGAGCTCCGTGGTTCGCTCAGCACGACCGTCCATGGGGCAGCCGAAAATTGAAACCGGAGCGGAATGGTCCACGATCCCGCAATGAAGGAATCTCGCTCGTCGCTCCACTCGAACGTCGGCACACCGCCTTCCCCCAAGCGAGTGCGGTGCTCCTTCATGAGGTCCGGTGCCGATGCGGTGCAGGCAAGCGTGTCCCCGGCCTCCCCAAACACACATATGGTCATGTCGTCCGGAAGCCCGCTGTTGCCTGACAGACCCCACAGGTACTCGACGTTCACCTCTGCGAGGATCGCCTGCTCATCGGTCATTCCCGAGGCTAGAGACGCGAGAAAGACTCTACGGGAAGCCGAGTCCTTCTTCTCAACCATGAGCAACGTGGTGCGGGATTTCAGAATGGCCCACTGCGCCGACGAAAGTGGCGGGATGGAACGAACCTCTCCAGACACCACGTTCGTCGTCCCTTGCACCGTGACCCGGGCCGTTCCGAGAAACCGCGGAACGCTGCGCTCATCTGCCGGTCGCGTGTCGGACGAAAGGGCGTCTGAGGGAGCAGTCCCTTGCGCCGAAAGGGAGCGCAGTTCGGATTCGAGCACAAGGAGTCGCTGATAGATGGCCATGCCCATGGCCTTGCTCTCCTGCCGCACCCGCTTTTCAGCTTGCTGGGTGAGTTGGCTGGTCACGTCGCCGAACGAGACGACGCTCAGGACCATGACGGGGAGGAGCGCACAGAGAACAAACAGGAGCACTACGCGACGGGCGACTCGACTGCGGAGAAACGATCGATCTATCTGCACAATGTTTCGATCCTACTAAAATTCCGCGGCCAAGCCGACGAATTGACCGTCGTTCCCACGTATGACATCGTCATGGCTCATCTTGGCCGTCAGCGATTCAACCGTCTTGCCATCCTTCCCCATGCTGTACAAATCGTAGTCGGAATTGATCGGATGGAGAAAGCGATCCTTGCGAGGCTTTGCTGCGGGGCCATTTCCAGCAGGTTGCGCCGCGTAGGCTTCATCAGGCAACCACCACCGCCAGGCGCCTTTCTTCGCTGCACCCCCTCCACCGCTTGCGCCACCGGCTCCGCCGCCAGGCAGGACCAGCGCTGCAATGTTGAGGAACTCATAGGGATTCCCCCAAGGGTCGACGAGCTCACCAGCTCCAGCCTCGGCGAGTGAGGTGGGCAAAGACTCGTTCGCAGCCTCAAAGGCATCTATCGCGTGCTCAATGTACCGAATTTCGGCGATGCAACGGGCCAGTCTGGCTTTGTCGAGATACCCAACATAGGCTGGAATGGCGAGTCCCGCCAGGGCACCGATAATCGCTACGGCGATGATCAGTTCAATGAGCGTAAATCCCTGTTGCCGGCGGTGACTCATGGGCGAGCTATGCAGCCGTCAGATCCCCAAGGCGGCAGGCAGAGAAGTCTCGGCCGAGGACGTCGCAACGGACTTGGTGCGGAAGGATTCAATGGCTCTCGACAGTTGCTCGACGGTGAGGCAAAGCTGTCCTGTCGCTTCTTCCACCGCCGGCATCGAACCACGTTCAACGGCCTGCGTCAAACGTTCCATGACCACGTTCATCTCCTGATGGCACGATTCGATGGAGCCGATCTTGTCCCGGAGCGCGTTCACCATCGCACTGAGACATTCCGCCTCGGCATGGAGATAATCTCCCTTTCGAATCGAGGCCCGCACCATCAAATCTCCACCGGCGACTTCGCGGAAGATCTGACGAAACCGATAGAGCGGGCCGGCGATCCGATGCGAGAAAAATACCCCATGCAGGGCGAGTAGAATCGAGGCCACGAACACGGCCGGCCAAAATCGGCTGTGCAAGAGCAGAAAATGGTCGGCCACCGTCAGCGCATCCTGAGATGCCGGCGGCAGGCGCTCCAATTGCAGCATCAGGGGGAGGAATAACGCTCCTGCCACCGCGACAACGACGACGATCTGATACCACAGACTGAGCCTGACAAAACGAGGCTGAAAGGTATCCCAGAGAAAATATCGCCGCACGCGTGGCCTGCTCACGTTGTAGATTCCGTTCTCGTCCATGT
This sequence comes from Nitrospira sp., assembly GCA_021323395.1. Lineage (GTDB taxonomy): Bacteria > Nitrospirota > Nitrospiria > Nitrospirales > Nitrospiraceae > Nitrospira_A. The sequence goes on along the minus strand of JAJONL010000112.1, from coordinate 979 downwards.
CAGATGGTTCTGATTCTTGAAGGTGATCCGGCCACCCTCGGCCGGTTCGTAGTAGAACGCGAGTTGGTTCTGGACTTGCTCGGCGCCCTGATAGGTCACCACGTACAAAGTCTTTGAATGCTCCTGACTTTCACGGATCTGCGTGACGACATACCCATCCGCCGTCACCGCACTCGTACCAAAGCCGATACGGTGCTGGTCGATGAACATATGTTGGTCCGTATAACCTGCGGAGCGAGTTTCCCATACACCAACCAGATGAGGCGGAACCACATCCGGCTCAGGTGTACAGGCCACACAGAGGCAGAATGCGAACAACCACCTCGCCAGGCCTCTCAGCCTTCCCGCCCATGCATCTCGCATAGCAACTGTTCCTCAATTTCACAGGGGAAACCATTTCAGTATGCCCCATTCGGACATACATTCAATCGTTTCGAGAATTTCTACGATGAACCGGTACGATCACCGGGACAATGCGCTGTGGCTCGATCCGCAGTCGCTCTGGAAAGAGCGCTATTCGTCCTGCGGCGAGCCGTTGGAAGGAGGCGAAGTTCGGAATCGGCTGACGATTGAGTTCAAGGATGAGGTCGCTTGGCTGAAGGCCTGACACTTAAGCCAGCTGGGCGTAACAGAGAAAGAGCTTCAATTCACCGGCAGTGTAACCGCATGACAGCAAAACGTTTACGATGAGACTTTGTCGGCCTGGAACTGATGAATTAGACGAAGCAAGGTTGGCATCTTGCCTTTCGCCATATCCGTCCCTTCGCCTGACCACCGAAGTACCGACTGAGATTATAATGCAGTGTATGTAGAATGAGATCTGCTCTTAGCATGAAGCCGGTGTGTCCGTGCATCCTTCCAACATTGAAGACTATGCCCTGATCGGCGATTCGAGAACCGCCGCGCTCGTTTCGAAAACAGGATCCATTGATTGGCTGTGTCTTCCCCAGTTCGACAGCTCGTCAATGTTGAATCGATT
>JAJONL010000111.1 GCA_021323395.1 Nitrospira sp. | reverse complement strand
TCAACAATGCCACCAGTCCGGTCAACGGCAGCTTGAATTTCTCGTCTGGTTTTTCGGCCATGCGCGGAGTCGTCTCCGTCCTCTCGGTCTCTGAGCGCCTTCGATAGTTGGCGACAGGCTAATCTTGAGATAAGAAACTGTCAACGGATGAAGAGGCGACCTGCTGCGCGGCAAGCTCCTGCCGGTAATTTTTTCTCTCCCATACGGGCGACATATCTAATAATCCTTCCAAGCTAGCTCGTTTTCTCTTCTGGGAGGGTGGCCTGGCTGGTCTCACACTGCGCGCATTGATCATCCAATGCTCCTTCCATACTCACTTGTTCTCCCTCTCGGAGGGTGGTCTGGGTAGCCTCCAACTGCGCGCGTCCAACGAGGGGCGTCCGAGCCCGCGCGTTGCGCGAGGGGCGCGACGCGAGGAAGAACGACCCCTCACTACAATCTCGCCGTGGCTTCACAATTCGTCCATCTGCATCTCCACACCCAATATAGCCTGCTCGACGGCGCTAACCAGATCGACCCCCTGATGCAACAGGTGAAGTCGTTCGGTCAGCCGGCCGTCGCGATGACCGATCACGGCAACATGTTTGGGGCAGTGGAGTTCTACCGCAAAGCGAAAGAAGCCGGCGTCAAACCCATCATCGGATGCGAGGCCTATATGGCGCCCGGCACCCGGCAGCCGGCTCGAAAAAAATTCCCATCTCGCGCACAACGACTACTATCACCTGATTCTGCTGGCGACAAACCTCAAGGGATACCAGAACCTTATCAAGTTGGTCAGCAAAGCCTACCTTGAAGGTTTCTACTATAAACCTCGGATGGATAAGGAAATCTTGCAAGAGCACCATGAGGGACTGATTGGTCTGTCAGGCTGTCTCAGTGGTGAAGTCGCTTATCTGATCGGACAGAAGGATTTGGAGGGCGCGACCAAGGCAGCCGGCGAGTACCGCGAGATCTTCGGAAAAGATAATTACTACTTAGAGCTTCAAGCCAACGGACTCGAGCACCAACGCATCGCCAACGATGGTCTTCTGGAGATTCATAAGAAGCTCGGCATCCCGCTGGCCGGTACCAACGATTGTCACTATCTGAAAAAGGAAGATTCGCGGCCGCATGACCTCATGCTGTGCTTGCAGACCGGGAAGACCATCAACGATCCCAACCGGATGAAGTTCGATACCGACCAGCTCTACGTCAAATCGACGGAGCAGGCGCTGGCGGAGTTCAAGGAGATGCCGACAGCCGTCTCGAACACCGTCAAAATCGCCGAAGCCTGCAGCCTCGACCTCGCGCTCAACAAAACGTATCTCCCCCAGTTCAAGGTGCCGGAAGGCTTCACACGCGAAACCTACGTAGAGCAGCTGGCAAAGGAAGGACTAGCGGCGCGCCTGAAAGAACGGCCCAGTTCCATCCCGGAGATCGCCTATCAGGTGCGGCTGAAGGAAGAAGTCGCAGTGATCTGCTCGATGGGGTTCGCCGGATACTTCCTCATCGTGTGGGACATCATCAAGTTTGCCCGCTCGCGCGGCATCCCCGTGGGACCGGGACGCGGCTCCGCCGCCGGCAGTCTTGTCGCCTATGCCTTGCGTATTACCGATCTCGATCCCCTGGTGTACTCACTCTTGTTCGAGCGTTTCTTGAACCCTGAGCGGGTGTCCCTCCCCGACATCGACATGGACTTTTGCATGGACCGCCGTGACGAGGTCATCAACTACGTCATCCACAAGTACGGCGAGGACCACGTCGCGCAGATCATTACCTTTGGGACCATGAAGGCCAAAGCAGCCATTCGCGATGTGGGCCGTGTGCTCGAAATGCCCTATGCCGAGGTGGACCGGATCGCGAAGCTCGTGCCCGACGATTTGAAGATGACGCTCGACAAGGCGCTTGACCAGGAACCGCGCCTCAAGGAACTGGTCGAGAAAGATGCGAAGGTCAAGGAACTGATGTCGGTGGCACAGTCGCTCGAAGGCCTCGCCCGCCACGCCTCTACTCACGCGGCCGGCATCGTGATCTCCGACCAGCCGCTCACCGAACATGTGCCGCTCTACAAAGGTCCAAAAGACGAAATCGTCACCCAGTATTCCATGGGAGACGTCGAAAAAATCGGCTTGGTGAAGTTCGACTTTCTCGGTTTGAAGACGCTGACCATGATTCATCGGGCGGAGTTGCTGGTGAACCAGGGACGCCCAAATCAACCGCCCTTGCATGTGGAGCAACTGTCCTTCGACGATCCTGAAACCTTCGCCTTGCTTTCCTCCGGCAAAACCACGGGCGTGTTCCAGTTGGAAAGTTCCGGCATGCGCGACCTCCTCACGGGACTAAGGCCGGACCGCTTCGAAGATATCATCGCCATCATCGCCCTCTACCGCCCCGGCCCGATGGACCTTATCCCGGACTTCATCAAACGCAAGCAGGGCAAGATTCCGATCGCCTATGAGATGCCCGACCTGGAGCCGATCCTGAAAGACACGTACGGCGTCATCGTCTATCAGGAACAGGTCATGGCCATCGCCAATAAAGTGGCCGGGTTCTCGCTCGGGCAAGCGGATATTCTCCGGCGCGCCATGGGCAAGAAGAAGCCGGAGGAGATGGAAAAGCTCCGGGTGCAGTTCCTCGAAGGGGCGAAGCAGAAAAAAATTCCAGAGAAAAAGGCCGACAAACTCTACGAGCTGATCCAGAAGTTCGCCGGATACGGGTTTAATAAGTCCCACGCGGCGGCCTATGCGGTCGTCTGCTACCAGACGGCCTACCTCAAGGCCCATTACCCGACGGAATTCATGGCCTCGTTGATGACGACCGACATGGGCAATGCCGACAAGATCGTGGGCTACTTCACGGAATGCCGCGGTCTCGGCATTCCCGTGCTGCCGCCGGACGTAAACCAGAGCCACAAACATTTCACGGTCGTGGATAAAAGCATTCGGTTCGGCATGGCCGCCATCAAGAATGTCGGCGAGGGCGCCGTCGAGGCGATCATCGACGTGCGCAATGAGTCGGGGGCTTTCCGCTCCTTCTTCGACCTCTTCCGGCGGGTCGATTTGCGCAAGCTCAACAAGCGCATGATGGAAGGGCTGATCAAGGCCGGCGCGTTCGACTCCATGGGCGGGCGTCGTTCGCAGTATCTGGCCGTCCTCGATCAAGCGATGGATGAAGGCACGAGCATCCAGAAAGAGCGCGCCCGCGGACAGACGAGCATCTTCGGCGACGACCTGGACGGCACGACACCGACCCTCGCGGAGCCGTCACTGCCCGACGTGCCCGAGTGGAGCCAGGGCGACATGTTGAAATACGAACGCGAGCTGACCGGATTTTATATCAGCGCGCACCCGTTGGCGCGTTATGAGGCCGCGATCCAATTGTTCGCGAACCACACGACCATGCACATCCCCGACGTGCCCGATGGCCGCGAAGTCAAACTCTGCGGCATCATCACCGCCGTCAAATCGACGCTCACCAAAAAAGGCGACCGGATGGCCTATGTGACGCTGGAGGATTTACACGGCGTCGTGGAAGTGATAGCCTTTCCCGATCTCTATCGCGATCATGCCGACATGATCGTCCCCGAGCGAGTCGTGCGATTGACCGGCACCGTGGATCGCGGAGACAAAGGGACCAAGTTGCGGGGGACCAAGATCGAACCGTTGGCCGAATTGCAGAACACCGGAATCTCGCGGGTCATGATTCGTTTGAACGCCGGGCCGGCCGCCTCCACCAGGCTGCCGATGCTCCGTCAGGTATTTCAAAAATATCCCGGCTCCTCGAGCGTCTCGCTGGTGATGGCGTTGGACGGAACGATCGAAGCTCGGACCTCGCCGCTTCCCAACGTGAAAATCAGTCCCAGCGAGCACTTCGTCGCTGATATAGAGGAAGTGCTGGGCAAAGGCGCCATCACTTTGGTAACCTAGGCGTACCTAGGCATCACCCTTAGGGGGATCACCCGTATGAGAGACTACCTCGACTTTGAAAAGCCGATCCGCGAACTCGAAGAAAAAATCGAGAAGCTCGCTTCCGCCGAGTCGCCCAAGTCCGGCGCGCAGGAAGAAATCCGGAAATTGCGGACAAAACTCGCCCAAGTCGAACATCAGCTGTACAACGGCCTGACGCCCTGGCAGCGCACCCAGTTGGCCCGCCACCCCCAGCGGCCCACGACGCTCGACTACATCACCGAACTCTGCCGCGACTTTCTCGAACTCCATGGCGACCGTAACTTTGGCGACGACCGCGCCATCGTGGGAGGATTCGCCCGATTCAACGACCGGACGGTCATGGTCATCGGCCATCAAAAGGGCAAGACACTCAAGGAGCGCATGCAGCGGAACTTCGGCATGCCCAATCCGGAAGGGTACCGCAAGGCGCTCCGCCTCATGCGGCTGGCGGAGAAATTCGGCCGGCCGATCATCACCTTAATCGACACGCCCGGCGCCTATCCCGGCATCGGCGCGGAAGAGCGTGGACAGGCCGAAGCCATCGCGAGAAATCTGTTCGTCATGTCGAGGCTGGCTGTCCCCATCATCTCGGTGGTGATCGGAGAAGGCGGCAGCGGCGGTGCCCTGGCCTTGGGCGTGAGCGACCGCATCCTCATGTTGGAGCATTCGGTGTATTCGGTCATTTCTCCAGAAGGCTGTGCGGCGATTTTGTACGACGATCCTGCCAAGGTGCCTGATGCGGCGGCGTCGTTGAAAATGACCGCGCAAGACCTGGTCGGTCTCGGCATTGTGGATGAAGTCATCCCGGAGCCGCTCGGCGGCGCCCACCGAGACCCGCGAGCCAGCGCGGATCGCGTGGCCAAAGCGATCACAAATCAATTGTACGGGTTGGTTGAACTGCCCACGGATCAACTCATCACTCAACGCGACCAGAAGTTCCGCAAAATGGGTGTGGTCGGCGGCCTCGTCCCGGCTAGCGTCTAGCAGACTGCTGAAAAAGGCCGCCTGCTTTGTTCTCGCATCGCGCAGAAGCTCAACGTACCGCAAGGGTACGCCTCGCCTCTTTGCTCGCTGCGGCCGCGCTGGACGGCCTTTTTGAGCAGCCTGGGAACTTTCATTGCAATGTGCTTGCTACCCGGATAGCTTCTTCAATTCATACTTTCCTTGGCATCTCGCACGCCCCGCCTGGCAAGCGCTTTGCGCGCGCACCTTTGCATCCATGAATAGAAGTAGATGAAGACCCATCAACATGTGATGCTTGTATCCAGTTGAGGAAGCAATCCAAGTGCGGTGAATCGCAATTCGATGGCCGACAAAATGTGGCAGCGCACCTCGGCTCGATAGGGGGCCAGGGAATCGTCGCGCAAATAGCGGTCGAGCGTCTGCGGGAGTTTCTTCCACCAGGCGCGAGCCGTCTCTCGCGCCTGATGTGCCCGCGGCTCACCGCTCGTCAGAATCACGGACAGTTCTTTCTCGAAAAACCCTACATGCACGAATTCGTCGTCCAGAATTTCCGATAGATCCGGCCGAATCAGCGCGAGTAACGTGGCGAACTCCAAGCCGAGCGCTTCGTACCCGAACAGGTGCACCGCCAGCGCTTCCCATTGTGACGGCACCGCGGGTAAGCTCGGAGGACGCTGCGAGGTCGCACCTAACATGGATTCGAACTGACGCAGATGATCCTGTTCGTCGGTTTCATGCCGCTGCAGAAACAGTTGCACGTGCCGGGGCAGGTTCTGCGTTTGCGCGGCGCGCACGGCCCACAAGGCCATCGCCTCGGCGCGCAAAAACCGTTCGAGCAAGGCCCGTTCACAACTCTGCGGAAGGACGATCATGATTGGGTCAAGCCTCACCCGGCGGTTCGATGGGACCGGCCCACTCACCCTTGGTCAAGCCCACTTCCTGTGACGTGCCATCGGGCCATTGGAAATAGCCGACTTCGTCGACGAAGAGAATGAGCGGCTCCGTGTCCTCTTCAAGCCCTCGCCACCAATACCAGCCGGCCGTCTTCGGCTTGTCATCAGTCCACACGAATCGGTTCATTATTCTCCCGTGAATCGTGAAGCGTATCTCGTCAGGAAGAAGAGCGTATGGCTGATGGCGTATAGCGTATGACCAAAAATCCAAATGCCACCGGTTTCCCTTCCGAGCTATAGGCCATATGTTATAGGCTATCTGCTCTTCAGGAGACGCAGGAGACGCACCCTACCATGGACCGACTACCAATAGAAGAGGCCATCCCATCGCTGCGCGAAGCACTCGCGACTGGACGGGCAGCGCTGTTGACGGCGCAGCCGGGCGCCGGCAAAACCACCCGCGTGCCGCTCGCGCTGCTCGATCAACCTTGGCTGGAGGGGCAGAAGCTGGTGTTGTTGGAGCCTCGACGTCTGGCCGCGCGTGCGGCGGCAGCTTACATGGCCGCGCTCTTGCGCGAGCCGGTGGGTCAGACGGTCGGCTATCGCATCCGGCACGATACGAAGGTCGGACCACACACGCGCATCGAAGTGGTGACGGAAGGCATTCTCACCCGCCTGCTCCAGCAGGACCCTTCACTCGCCGGGTACGGCCTCGTCATCTTCGATGAGTTTCACGAACGCAGCTTGCAAGCGGATCTTGGGTTGGCCTTCGCGCAGGAATGCCAACGCATGTTCCGTCCTGATCTTCGACTGTTGGTCATGTCTGCGACATTGAACTGCGCCGCCGTGACAGGTCTGCTGCACAATGCCGTCACCATCTCCTGCGAGGGCCGGCTCTTTCCCGTCAGCACCCAGTATCTCGACCGGCCGATCGAGGGCCGTCTCGAACCGGGCGTCGTGCAGAGCATCCGTCGAGCGCTGAACCGTGACAGCGGCAGCCTGCTGGTCTTTCTTCCAGGCATGGCGGAAATCCACCGCGTCGAACGACAGTTGCGCGATGCCCCGCTCGGCCCTGACATCCTCATCGCGCCCCTGCATGGAGAGCTGCCTCAGGAGGAACAGGAACAGGCGATCCTCCCCGCGCCGCCGGGCCAACGAAAGATTGTGCTCGCCACCTCCATCGCTGAAACTAGTTTGACCATCGAAGGCGTGCGCGTCGTCATCGATGCAGGCCTCATGCGCGTTCCCCGCTTCGATCCTCGCTCGGGACTGACCAGGCTCGACACCATTCGCGTCACACAGGATGCCGCCGATCAGCGGCGGGGCCGCGCCGGTCGATTGGAACCGGGCAGCTGTTATCGTCTCTGGACGGCGGCGGAACAGGCCGCACTTCTGCCACGCCGGCCCCCCGAAATCCTGGAGGCGGACCTCGCGCCGTTGGCATTGGACCTGGCCGAATGGGGCGTCGTCGACGCCAACGAACTATCCTGGCTCGATTCGCCACCGACCGGCGCATTGGCTCAAGCGCGCGACCTGCTACGGCAGCTTGGAGCACTCGACCCACAAGGGTCATTGACGCCCCACGGCCGCCGACTGGCCCACGTCACGGTGCATCCTCGACTCGCCCACATGATGGTGACGGCCGCTCCGCTCGGTTGGGGACCATTGGCCTGCGACCTTGCCGCCATCCTGAGCGAGCGCGACATTCTGCAAGGCGGACCAGGCTGGCGTAATGCGGACCTGCGCGTCAGAGTTGAAGGGTTACATGGAACCAGGGACCATCTCGCCGGCGCGACGATCAACCGAGCGGGCTGTGAGCGGGTCCGGCGGGCGTCGGAACAGTGGCGGCGGCAGCTCCAACTGAAGCCGACCGGTGACGATCGCAGCGACCACATCGGCATTCTCCTTGCCTTGGCCTACCCAGACCGCATCGCGCAGCGAGTCCCAGCCAGCGACGGTCGATATCGATTAGCCAACGGTCGCGGCGCGTCCTTTCAAAACGTCCAAGGGCTGTCTCAGGACGAGTATCTGGTCGTGGCTCAGCTCGATGGCACCGGCGATTGGGCACGCATTCTTTTGGCTGCACCCGTGACGCTCGATGAACTTGAAACCTATTGCATGGATCAGATTCACTCGGTCGATCTGGTGGAGTGGGACGAGCGGTCACAGAGCGTCCGGGCCAGGCGACAGCGGCGGTTCGGACGACTCATCCTCGACGATCGTGGGCTCCACGATCCCGATCGGACGCAGGTCGCGGCAGGGCTGGTCCACGGTATCCGACACACCGGGCTGACCTGCCTGCCCTGGACGAAGGA
>JAJONL010000110.1 GCA_021323395.1 Nitrospira sp. | reverse complement strand
CCCTACTCGATGACCGAAGAATTTGTGTCGGTGTACCGACTCCATCCGCTGATCCCCGACGACTACCGCTTTTATTCGCTGACCGATTCAGCCGTCAGTCGTTACAAGTCGTTCCTCGATATCGAAGGCAACAAGACCCGATCAACCATCGATGACCTGGGAATCGAAAATGTCTGGTTCTCCTTCGGGGTGGCTCACCCTGGGAAATTGACGCTGGGCAACTTCCCCCGCTTTCTTCAGAAATTTCGCCGAATCACGCCATTACCGAACGGGGATCCGGAGATCCTCGATGTCGCAGCCATCGACATCTTCCGCGATCGCGAGCGCGGGGTGCCCCGCTACAACGCCTTTCGACGGATGTTACGCATGAAACCGATCAAGAGTTTCGAGGAATTGAACCCTGAGTGGGCCAAGAAACTGAACGATCTATACGGGGGCGATATCGAACGACTGGACCTGATGGTCGGGCTCTATGCCGAAGAACCGCCGCCGGGCTTCGCCATCAGCGACACGGCGTTCCGCATCTTCACGCTCATGGCGCCCCGCCGGCTCAAGAGCGATCGATTTTTTACCGCCGATTTCCGACCGGAGGTCTACACGCCGCTCGGCATTGAGTGGGTACAAAATAATGACTTCACCAGCGTGCTGCTCCGTCACTATCCGTCCCTTGCGCCGGCCCTGCGAGGCGTCGGTAACGCGTTCCTCCCGTGGCACAACGTCCATGAACCCACGTCCTATTAACTTAACCCACCGGGGAAGGCCGGGTCGATGAACAACGGCGTGGAACCCTGATCTCCCGTCAATGCCTTCCCACTAAAGAGGATTGCCATGTCGCTGACCAATTCGCTCCAATGGACGCTCCGGAAAGGCTGGTGGAACTTCATCGCCACGCTGAAATACAGCGGGACTACTCCCAAGAAAGTGACTGCCGTGGCGACGACATGGTCCCAGCTGAAATTGATTTCGCTCAATGACCTGTACCGCGCCATTCCTATCAGGGACATTCATGCGGCGAATCGTGTCCCGAAAGATGAGGCGCAAGCGCGCAATGAGCGCTTGATGCGCGGGTTGGCCTGGCTCTATACGAAGTTCTCCCCCATGCAGGCCGGAAGGCCGGCCATCGCGGCCGATCCGTACAAGGCGCTGGACGGTGCCTATACGAAACGCCATCGCCTGACCGTCCTCAAGCAGGCGGCGACACTCAAGCTGGACTCCAAGCGAACGCTTCACCCCCCGACAATGCCGGCCGAACTCCAGGCCCTACCTGATCTCGGAACCCTAGCCGTACGGGGCCCCTATGCGGGCTATCTTCGACGGGTGCCCGACACCACCAACTATTTCGAATGGGATCTGGAAGAGCTTGGCTCGTACAGTCACCATCCTGATCTGTATGCCCCGTGGGCGCACGTCCTGTTCAAAGCTGATCCCACCCATCGATCCCTCAAGGCCGTGTACATTCAGTGCGAACTCGGTTCCATCCGTCCCAGCGAAGCGAGCTGGCCCTTGGCCACGCGGATCGCGATTTGTGCCGCGACGACCCATACGGGGCTGGTTCGGCATTGGACCTGGACCCATCTGGTCGGAGGGGAATACTTCTCAGTGGCGACGCGCAACCATCTGCCATCCGACCATCCCCTCTGCCGCCTGCTGTGGCCCCATATGGTCGGCACGCACGCGAGCAATCGACTGGCTATGCTCGGCCAACTGGTACCAAGCGGGGACTTTGAAGCCATCTATAGTCTGCCCTATTCGGAACTATGCCAACTGCTCGGCAAGGCCGCCCACACCTTCAACCTGCGCGTTTGCGATCCCGAGGAAGACGCACGGAGCCGCGGAACGCTCAACTGCGACTTTCCGACACCGACCTTCACCAATTGCCGGCGAATCTTTCGGGTCATACAAGCCCACACCGAACGATACCTTCGTGTGTATTACACGAACGAGGAGCTGCGCATGGATCGCCCGATTCTCAATTGGCTTGATGAATTGGAACGTCTGTTACCGAATGGTCTTGGACTCGGATCGGCGCCGCTCACCTGTGCCGCGGTAGCCCGGGTGATCGCCCGCCTCATCTATTTAGTGTCCGTCCATCACGAACAAGTCGGCACGCAGTTATGGAATTATCAGCTCTGGGCGCACACCCACCCCGTGCGGGTGTATCGAGACGGCCGCCGAGTCCCCGAGGATGTGTATCAGCGATTGGTCAATTCCAACTACATCCTCAACGTCGTCCGCGCGCCGTTGATGCAGGATTATACGCACCTTGCCCTGCAGGAGCCCGCATGTCCCGACCGGCAGCGGCGCGCGGAAGCAGCGTTCGCGCGTTTTCAGCTCGATTTGACCCGCCTTCAACGGAAAATGGACCGAACACCGTGGGCGCCCTGGGCCTTGTATCCGGCGGATCTCGAGGCGAATATCAATGCCTAGCGGACCGATGCCTGAAGTCCAGGTTCGCTCGGGAACGGCGGATCAAGAACCGCCCCATCTATTGACGAAAGAACACACGATTCTCGAACGTCCGCTGATGGCCTTTCGCCCCTTCGGAACCGACGAGCAGGGACACAAGATTGCCGACGTCAGCGGGACCCTCGTCCTTTCGAGCATCCAACATCTGGAAAAGTGCGTCCAAAAGACCGGTGGACCGGAAGCCGCCCGGTCCGCGATCGATCACTTGTGCCGGCTTCTCAACGATCGCATGCCGGACTCGGCCTACCATGTCACGCCCAGCTTTCTGAGAAAGGAATGGAACAGTTACTCCTACGAATTTCTCAGCTACTTGAGAGAGATCTGCAAGCAACTTTCCGGTGATCCGGACTTTCATTTCAACACCGGATTGACCAAAGTCATCTCACCGGTATTCCGTGTCCTCGCCCGGCCCTTCTCGCTGTCTCAGTTCTCCAGACTCGCGCTCTACTGGGCTCAACGCTACACCCAGGGGACGGTCGAGTGCGAAGTGGCGGAAGTGACCGATCACTCGATGATCTACCGGCTTCGCTTTACCGACCACACGCTGCGGCAATTCGGACCCTACCTCAAAGCCTGCGCGCATCAGGTCTGCGCCTCCACGAAGGGACGCATGGTCGCCGCGCCGACCCTCGTTCACGGAGGTCCGCCCGCCACCGTGACGGATCGCACCTGCATCGTCAATGGAGACCCCTGGTGCGAATGGGAAGTCCGATGGCATCCGGAGCCCGCACAATCCTATTGGTTTCTCTGGGCACTTGTTCCAGCCCTACTCGCCTGGTTCTATCTATACCGATACTATCCCGCAGTATCGGCGATGGAGGCGTTGGTCTTGGTCCTGATGCCCACCCTCATCACCGCGCTCGTCACGGAGCTCCGGCAACGCAGCCTCGCTCGCAGACGAGAGTCGCTGATCCAGGAGCAGATGCAGTTCGTCGACGCGCGTTATGAGGATCTGCGCGACGCCTTTGTCGAACAGGAGCAGACGCGCGTGGAACTCCGGCGGAAAGTCAACCAGCTCACGGCGCTCAACCGTGCGGGGCTCGGCTTCAGCTCGACGCTGGACCGCGAAGCCCTGGTGCGGACAGTTCTGGATACCCTGATCCAGGATCTCCATTACGACCGCGCGATGATCAGCTTTTACGACGCCGACCGTAAGCTGCTGCACAGCGGGCGCATCGTCGGCGTATCCGAGGAGATCGCCGAACTCGTCGGCCGGAGAGAACTGTCGGTCTCGGATCTGCCGGGATTCCCCGCTTCCGCCTTGCGCGACGGGAAACCGCTGCTCATCCCCGATATCGCGACCATCTGGGACCAATTGCATCCGGCCAACCAACAGTTGGCGCTCCTCACCGGCACCAAGTCGCTGATCTGGGTTCCGCTCATCACCAAAGGGCGCATCCTTGGGACGCTCACGGTCGATCGTACGGCACAACATACGTTGACGGGCGAAGACCTGGATTTGATGGTGACCATCGGCAATCAAATTTCGATTGCCTTGGACAATGCCGCGGCCTACGCCCAGATCGAAGACATGAACATCGGACTGGAGTCGAAAGTCCGTGAACGAACCGCCGAACTGGAGCGAGCTGATCGGTCCCGCTCCCTCTTTCTCTCGCATGTCTCGCATGAGCTCCGAACCCCGCTGACCTCGGTCAAGGGGTTTGTCGAAAACCTTCTGGACGGTCTGACGGGCCCGCTGAATGAGAAACAACAGCGCTATTTGGGCCGTATCGTCGACAACGTCGGCCGCCTCATTCGCATGATCAATGACCTTTTGGATCGCACGAGGATCGAAACCGGGCAATTGGCGGTGTCCCCCGCGGAAGTCGATATCGAGCGTTGCGTCGCCGAAGTGGTCGAGCAGTTGCGATCCCTGGCCGTCGAGAAGCAGCAAACACTCACCACTGAGTATCCGACCTCCACGTTGATCGTGTGGGCGGATCGAGATCGGCTGATTCAAATCGTCACCAATCTCGTGCACAATGCCATCAAATTCACACCGCAGGGAGGCTCGATTTCCGTTCATGTCACGATGCAACAGCCGACCCACGCCACCATTCGCGTATGCGATACAGGCCCGGGCATCCCGCCCGAGTTCCTCGATAAAATATTCGATCCCTTTTTCCGCGTGGCGCAGGACCAACGCGGCGGATCGAAGGGCCTTGGCCTTGGGTTATCCATCGTGAAAACGCTCATCGAGCTTCACAATGGACAGATCGAAGTGCGAAGCCAACCGGGGGTGGGAACGGAATTTTCAGTCAGGCTGCCTGTGATACCGGCATCCTCGCCTGCTCCATTCACTGCGCTCACATTGGAGACACGCCTCCTCATTGTGGATGACGATCCCGACATTCGGCAACTGTTAGTGGATCGCCTGAGCGCCGAGGGCTACGAAGTCGAGACCGCGGTGGATGGGACTCGGGCCTTGCAGGCGATTCAGCAAGACAGGTTTTCCGGGGTACTCCTGGATATCGGAATTCCTGGGATCGACGGCCTGGACGTGTTGCGCCACGTGAGAGAGTCCAATCGGCAGCTCCCCATTGTGATCATCACCGCGGCCGAATCCAAGGATCTTGCCGTTCGCGCCATCAGCCTCGGTGCACAAGCCTATGTCCTCAAACCATTTGACCCGAAAGAACTCGAACAGGTCGTCGACCGTTGGTTTGCGCAGGCGATTGATCAATCACGATCTAAGGCCTCCGGAAGCACTGCTTCCTATAAATAATACGCTCAACCGGCACCGGAGAGGAGAGACCACCAGTTGGACCGCCAGCACGGTGCCGCGGACCATGCCGAGAACCCCGCCGAGCGAGCAGCCAGTCACGCAGTAAGCAATCGCTATGCAGCAAGCAGGCCTGGAAAAGGCTTGATCTCAACCGGAGAGACATGCTTGACTGACCCTTCATTCACACTTCCCGCATCATGATGGAGGGTTTTGCATGCCGCGAGGAATGTTTCGCGTTCTCTGTATTCTTTTTCTTCTGTTCTCCGCCATCCCCGCTCAAGCCGCCGATGCCCCCGATACCAGTCTCACTCCTCTCAAGTTTCTCGTCGGAGAATGGAAGGGTACCGACGCGGACGGCAAGGCGTATAAGACCACCTATGCATTGAGCTCGGGAGGCACCAGCCTTACCGAGACCCTTTCCACGCCCGACAGTCCACCCATGACGACCATGTACTACAGCGACGGTGATCAACTGATGTTGACGCACTATTGCTCGCTCAACAACCAGCCGCGCATGCGGGCCGGCGGCGTCAAAGAGGGAGATAAGACGATCACCTTCTCCTTCGTGGATGCCACTAATCTCAAGCACCCCACCGATGTCCACATGCATCAGCTCGCGATCGAGGTGAAGGATCACGATCACTTTACACAGACCTGGATGCTGAGCAAGGCAGGGAAAGATGTGCCGAAAGTGTTTGCGTTTGAGCGCGTGAAATAGCCGTATCTGTAATCTTTTCGCCTGCCAGGAGGGTATGTGATGCCGACACCAGCGGAAGTGATCGAAGGACAACGGCAGGATTGGAATCGAGTCGCGGCCGGCTGGGACAAGTGGGATAATTATTTCAGCCGCAACATGACTTTCATCAACCACCGGCTCGTGGCGGACGCGAGGTTGCGACCCGGCATGCGGGTGTTGGACCTCGGATCCGGAACCGGCTATCCCGCCCTGCTGGCAGGCGACGTCGTGGGGCGGGAAGGATCGGTGGTGGGAATCGACCTCGCCCAATCCATGCTGGCGGTAGCCGCGCGAAAGGCCAAGGCCTTAGGGATGCACCATGTCTCCTTCCGCGCCGGTGACGCGACGGCGCTGCCATTCGAAGCGGCTTCGTTCGATGCGGTCATCAGCCGATTCTGTCTGATGTTTTTGCCGGAGATTCCAAAGGCGCTGAAGGATATGGCTCGCGTGCTCAAACCGGGAGGATATGTCGCAGCCGCCGTCTGGTCCACGCCCGAAAAGAATCCATTCGTCCGAGTTCCAATGGACGTCATCAAGACCATCATTCCACTGCCGCCGCCTGATCCGGAAGCTCCAGGCATCTTTCGCCTCGCCAAACCGGGTGACTTGACGGGAATGCTGGAAGGAGCCGGACTGCCGTCGTTAAGCGAGGAGGAGTTTCTAGCCGACGTGACCTATGCCACGGCAGAGGAGTTTTTCAACAGTTTGATGGATATCGCGGCGCCGATTCAGAACCTGTTCTCAACGCTCACCGCGGAGCAGAAAGCGCAAGCCGAACGGGGCATCATCGAGGCCGTCAATGCGTACCGCCGGCAAGACCGGATTGTTTTGCCCATCGCCGTCAGGGTTGTTGCAGCGCGAAAGCCCGTGGTGTAGCGAACGCAATCCACCCCGCCGGCAGTTCAGCGGCGGGGTGACGCGCAAGCCGCTAGTCTTTCATCTTCTCTTTCATTTCATTCATCTTACCCTTGGTCCGCTCGCCGGCGCCCTTCACATTTCCCTTCGCCCGCTCCATGGCCGCCTTGGTGTCATTGCCCTTCATTTCCTCCTTGGCCCCCTTCAATTCTCCCTTCATCTCCTCCGTATCCGCCTTCATCTCCCCCTTGGCCTTTTCCATCTTGGCCTTTGTCTCGCCGGCTTCGGCAGAGAGAGTCAGACCAGCTACCATACAGATACCGATCACGGCTGCCGTCATAAATGTGCGCATACCATCCTCCGAATAGGGGTGAACTGCCAGACCAACAGTAGTACCTAGATCACTGTGCGCCCCACTGGGGAAACCCCTAGTTCTCCGCCTTTAGCGACTGGCAAGTGGAGACCGCTGTCTGATGAACAAGGCAGCGACCGTCTGTAGCGTATCTGCCTGTTCTGTGGGTTTGTCCGGACGATACCGTTTGACCCGGGCAAACCGCAGGGCAAGGCCTCCGGGATAACGTGGCGACTCCTGCACATCGCTGAAGGCGATTTCTGCGACGAGTTCCGGTCGAACATACACTGTGTCTTCATCCCG
>JAJONL010000020.1 GCA_021323395.1 Nitrospira sp. | reverse complement strand
TCGACGGAACCGCCCATTACAGACCATATTCGACTGAACAGGGGTGTATAGAAAAGAGGGCTGGTGGTCTCTACTGCCTTCTGGTATTTGGCTCCCCGGGCAGGACTCGAACCTGCGACCAGCCGGTTAACAGCCGGCTGCTCTACCAACTGAGCTACCGGGGAACGAAGAGGTACTAAAATAAAACTCTGGCATTCTAGCAAAACTGGAAAGAGAAGGGGGAGACTTTTTTAGATGCCAAAATCATCAGTCTCATCCTCATCAGAAGACGCGTCTGTGTTTCCCTTCGCCAGAGCGGCAAAATGCTTGGCCCATGTGATATAGAGATTTCCACTGTCCCGCATGGTATCAGCAGCCTTTAAGAGCTTTTCTGCTAGGTCAGGGTCTTTTCCGCTGGTATGGATGGTTGCTGCATGCCGTTCGAGAGCTTTGGGATATTCATGCAGTAAGCCGGCGATGTCGCGGAGTAATTCATCGAGCACATTGTCTTCTTGTTCCATCGGATCCTTTCGGCTTCCCATCTCAAGAAAAAACCCCATAGCGTAAAACGCTATGGGGTTTTATGAGATGCGCTTCTGCTTATCCTTGGTAGGCTTGTCCGAGAGCGGCAGACTCACCCTTGTGAGTCATCAGCTGCCCTGTGGCACTGACAGCCTGCATCTCGATCGCCTCATGCTTCGCGGCGTTACAGACGACGACGCACAGTTCGCATCCCTTGCACCGATCGATTGTCACTTCGGCCACCATTTTGGCAGAGTTCAGATCCAGGCAGTTGGCTTCCGGGCAATACATGATGCAGAGGCGGCAGCCTTTCTTGGCCACACATTTCTCGTCGATGACTTGCGCTACGTTATACATGCGAGGTGGTTCCTTCTCTCTCGTTAAGCCGCAACGGCAGGATTACCGACCTGCAACTCGATTTTGTTCTTTTCGGCCCACTCACTTGCGATCTCATATGCGGCCTTGACGGTCGCCAGGTTCTTCGCCAACAGCATTTCCTTCTTGGCGAATTTCTTTTTGATCGCTTCGTCCAAGGAGGCTGTTCCGCCGGACGCGACGAACTTCTTCCCAAATCGTTCTTGCAATGCCCCGTCAAGAGCTTCCATAGAGACGCACTTCGTAATGCCTGCGACTGAGCCAATCATGGCCATGTTCGTCGATAACTCTGTGCCGGCAACTTCGATCGCGAGCTCGGTTCCTGCAATATAAAACAAGGCGACGTTCAGATCCTTGAGCCTCTGGATGTCTTCCTCTGATAAAAGCGGCTGGGCAGAATTGATGATCACCACCCCGCCTTCCTTGATGCCTGAGTAGAACGGCATAGTATAGCTTTTCCCCATCGTGATAACTTGAGGGTGAAACACTTCGATGACATCCGGAAATACCAATTCTCCTCGATCATAGATCCGTTCAATGCCGATGCGGCAGTAGCTTTCCGCAGGCGCCATACGTTTCTCTGCGCCGAAAAATGGATTCGATATTGAAAATTTTCCATCTCGGTTAGCTGCCATTGCCATCACGTGGGCCGCTGTGACCGCACCCTGCCCACCCAACCCAGACATCCGAATATTGAGTCTTTTCTTGATCATGAGCGACCTCCGGTTCCTTAGGCTTTTTCCGCTAACTGTTTCGCAGCGGCTTTCTTTTCCTTGGCCTTGGCGTCTCGCTCCGCCAGGAGTTGCTTGGCCGGCTCGCTGATGTATTCTTTATAGGCGAATCGTTCGGCAGGCTTCTCGGAGTCCCGCATTTCCTGCAGACCTTCCATGCTATTCTTGCCGATCTCCAGAATGCAAGGCGTGTACAGCTGAAGATAAGTAGGACCTAATTCCCGCGCGATCAAGACCGCATTGCGGACAACCTTTTCGACCAGCGACGGCTTGCTCACCGTGCAGTTGACTACATAGTGACAACCGGATTCCCTGGCGATTTCAGGCAAGCGCACTTTGTCGAATAGTTTTCCCACGGGGGCCATTTTAGCAACAAAACCCTTCTGCATCAGACCACTTTCCTGTCCGCCGGTATTGGCATACAGTTCATTGTCGAAGCAGATTGTAGTAAACTTTTCCTGCCTAAACCAGGCCTGCAAGGTCATATCTAATCCGATGTCGACCGTGGCGCCATCACCTGCCAGAACGACGACGTCCTTCACTCGATCAGGGAATCGGACACTAAGCGCACGCTTCAATCCGGATGCAATTGCGTTCTGGTTTCCAAACAATGAGTGAATGTTGTGCACAGCCACCATGGGGAATACTAGGCTGGTGCAACCTGTGGAGCCCACCATCACTGTATCTTCCGGATTCGGGAGTGAGGCGAGGATATATCGGAAGGCCATCGATTCAGGGCAACCGGCACACAATGAATGTTGTTCAATCAACTCTTTTGACGTTCCAATATCTTTCCAACCACGGTCCTCTTTTCCGTATGTGGCGCTCTGGACCAAATCTTGGTAGTCCGATGGCATGATGTCATATAGGTCTGGCGAAATTTTGATTCGCTCCTTGCTCATGTATGCCTCCTCAAGGCTCTTCTATTCGTGAAGTGGATAAAACTCACTGCGTTGTTTTCAGCTGCCTCTCCCAGCAAGCGATTCTGAACGCATGCCAAGAGCGGTCTTGATCTCGGAGACAATAATTTCCGGTGGCATCGTCATGCCGCCGCACACATGAGGTCCAGCGTGCACACGTTCGCTGTTGGGAATTGTAGCTTTGATTTCCTTCGCCAACCAACCGGTTACGTTAAATTCTGGCACGAAAATGTGCTTGGCATTCTTCGTGGCCTCACGAATTTCCTCTCCAGGCCACGGACGGAGCGATTTAACCTTCACTAATCCGCAGCGCATGCCCTCATCCTCAAGCAGGCGAATGGCCTCTCGACCCTGTGATACGGCCGTGCCTGACGCAACAATTACGACTTCGGCATCGGTATTTTCGGTGTCGATCAAGCCGTTAATCCACTTGATGGTGTGTTTGCGGGAACGTTCCACCGCCGCCCAAATCTCCTGTTGCCAAGAGGCATGAGTGGCATAACTGATGTAGTTACTTTTCATAATAAACGGATCGCGCATCATCCGGACCGGCGGGCACTCCATATCCATGCATGGTACGGGAGAGCGGTATGGGTCATAGGGAGGGAGGCACATGTCCGCAGGAGTTAGGTTGACGACGTCTTTAGTATGGGTCACAAAAAATCCATCGCAGCAGAGTGCCAACGGGAGGTGTACTTCCGGTTCTTCGGATACCATAAAGCCTTTGAGAATCCAGTCAAAAAAGTCCTGAGCAGTTTCTGCATGCCAGACAAGCATTCCAGTATTTAATAGGTAGGAAATCTCAATGGTATCCGGCTGAATCGAAAGCGGTGAATTGATGCCGCGGCAGGTGACGATCATCTGGATAGGCAACCGCGCTCCCGCCCACATAGGGAAGTTTTCCATCGCGCGCATCGTTCCTGGCCCGGCCGTCGTGGTAAACACGCGCGCGCCGCCAAATGCGGCACCCGCGCATTGAGACATGACAGCGAACTCGCTCTCGCCCCGGAAATAGTCACCGATATACCCCTCTGCAAACAACTCGCCGATGAGGGCTGCGGCTTCGCTCTGTGGGGTAATGGGGTACGCGATCATGACGTCACAGCTAGCACGTCGGAGGGCTTCCTTAATCACTTCGCTCCCGGTATAGAAAGATGGGCTGCGGGGAGCTTCGTTCATCATCTTCCAGGCATCTGTGAATGTCTGACCTTTTTTATTCTGTGTCCCAATCTGGGATTTTATTTCCGCCATGGTCTCGACCTCCTTTCAATCGTTAGAAGAGCTTTAAATCTCTTGCTTTTAGTTGGAAGCGCTGGTCTTAGTCGATGTCAGCCGTGGTTTCACTGTGCCTTTGAGTTTGCGGATCCAGTCGCCCAACTTCAAGATTTTCTCGACTGAGGCATCTCTGAAAGAGAGCATGGCATCTTCGTGCCCTGCTTGCGCGCACATAGCGACTGTATAGCATGATGTGCCGCCGCGGATAATCTTAAGAGACAAATTTGCTTGATGACAGTGTACCCCGATGAACATGCAGCAGTCGATCTTGTTATGCCAGATTGTCAGGTTCGGATGGTTCGGATTAATTTCGACTTCGGGGTTGATTTTTGGATACTTAGGGCGATAGTCCGGCATGGGGATGAGCATTGGTTTTTGCCCAGGCTGGGCGCATTCCTTCAAAATTTCATATAGCTTTCTGACGGCGGCAGCTTTCTTCGCGGCTTTCTCATTCCAGGCCCAGAGGACCAAAGGTCCTGGGAAAATGGTCGGTACTTGTGCCATGAGGAACTGTCTGGCCGCTTCTTCATAGGCCTTTTCTTCCGGAACGATGACGCCATTAATATGTGCCTCACCCGGGTTGGGAAGATAGATACCCATGGAAGCTGCAGCCGGTGGAAGGAAGTGTTCTGGGCCTGGTAACACGCGGTACTGAGTCATTCGAACCTGCTCTCTTTTGGGGTTAACAAACTTGGAGAAGGGATATCCTCGGTCATAGCGTGAGGTCGAGTCACTCTATTCTTTCCCGAGGGGTCCCTGCAACACGGCAGAAGGCCCACTTATGGGAAATTAAGGGCTAGCATGTGAGACGGCGGTTAGGTCTTTTGAACTAGAGCGATCAGACTTAGGCAAACGAATCTAAGTGCGCATTATAGGTGGGCATATTCCTTGATGTCAATCAGCCTTGATTGAGGCATGTGCATTCATGCTCGGGCTCAAGATTTGGACACCCGCTTCGTCTAGAGATTAGGTTCATCAGGTTTGAAGTGATGAGGGCAGCACTTGCTGGAAGGGATGCACTTCTACCCGTTCGAAGATTCCTTGTAGGGTGTAGGGATCATTGTGGGCAATTCGCTTTGCCTCTTCGAGGGAGTCAGCTTCGATGATGATTAAACTGCCGGCCTGATCCGTAAAGGGTCCAGCCATGATGACTTTTCCCTCTCGGTTGAGGGGTTCAAGGCTGGCCAGATGTGCTGATCGATGAATCTTGCGTTTTGCCTGGCCCTCCGGTCCGTCAAAACCGATAATGACGAATTTCATGTAATCGACGACCTAACTTTAAATAACGGTTCCATCGAGGGGATGCCGATCCTTATAGCCACAGGAGATTTCATGCCACCAACGAATCTCATCTTCGCCAAATTTCCAGCACAGATAGACGATACGATCGGCAAGTTGGAATGGAAAGTCGCACAGTCCCAGATCAACATCTTTGATAACTACCCCAAGCTCATGAATCGATTGTAAGCTTCCGCTGATCTCATGGAGAGCTCTAATGTAGAGCGCTCCTACTGGGCTTCCCCCGCCCGATGCGGATTGCGCACTTGCCTTGCTCACTTCGTCCTTCGTTCCAGCAATAACAACTTTTGCTCGACGAACTGCTGAAAATCGCTGATTCAGCTGAGGTAGAAGCTCATTAGCCTCTGCCAAGGTGAAGACGCGCTCGGGTATGCTGTTATCGGATTTTGCCATAGAAATTTTCCGAGGGCGATCTTTACCATATCGCTACGTGGCCTGCAAGAAGGCATAGCGCAACGGTAAAAATTCGCGGACGTGTGGCAAATACTTTCATGCTGGCGAGTAAGCGATCTATAACAATCTTTAAGCCTCCGGGTCTTCATGCATCAACAAGGGGGCTTTAATTGGTTGACATCCTTCATCATGGACGTTAGAATTGGACCAACTTCGCCATCGTAGAAACAGTTTTTACCTTCTTTGCGCCAGCTCCCAAGACCCATCTAACCTAACCGTAAACATTCCAGGTATGTCGGTGTCTCTTGCGAAAGTGGATTATTCTCGTTCCTGTAAAATCTAAATCGGCAGAATCTTCATCTAAACCATCTAGCCTTACACAACCAACAGGTTGATGCTGGACGATCACTTCTTTGAATCTTTCATGAGCACTAAATCGTTTTCTCATTTTGGGGAGCTATCGGGTGAGAGCCTGATAGGGGAAGAGGTATGACACAGGTTAAAGCGGAAGTTATGCATCTTGCGGAACTCAAGCAGAAGTCGATCGCCGATCTGAATGAGGTGGCGCGAGAGTTGAAAATTGAAGGTGCGGCTAACCTGCGCAAGCAGGAACTCATCTTTGCCATCCTCCAAGCCCAAACCGAGAAAAACGGGGTTGTGTTCGGTGAAGGAGTATTGGAAACCTTGCCTGATGGATTTGGATTCCTGCGCGCTCCCGATTCCAACTATCTGCCTGGTCCGGACGATATCTATATTTCGCCTTCACAAATTCGACGGTTCAATCTGAGGACCGGCGACATAGTATCGGGTCAAATCCGCCCGCCGAAAGAGAGCGAGCGCTATTTCGCCTTGCTTAAGGTAGAAAAGGTCAACTATGAGGATCCGGAAGTAGCGCGCGATAAGATTCTCTTCGACAACCTGACGCCGCTCTATCCCGAAGAGCGACTCAACCTTGAGTTTGATCGTGAAGAGTACTGCACCCGTGTGATGGATCTCACGACGCCGATTGGGAAAGGACAGCGCGGCTTGATTGTCGCAGCTCCTCGAACCGGTAAAACCATGTTGTTGCAGGCGATTGCGCGAGCCATCTTGAAAAATCATAAGGAGGTCACCTTAATTGTTCTCCTGATCGACGAACGACCGGAGGAGGTGACCGACTGGCAACGGCAGGTCAAGGCAGAGGTCATCAGTTCCACCTTTGACGAGCCGGCTCAGCGTCATGCGCAGGTAGCGGAAATGGTTTTGGAAAAGGCGAAGCGGCTGGTCGAGCATAAAAAAGATGTGGTGATCCTACTCGACAGCATCACCCGGTTGGCTCGGGCGTACAATACGATTGCGCCGCCCAGTGGGAAAGTGCTCTCGGGCGGTTTGGATTCCAATGCCCTACAGCGTCCCAAACGGTTCTTTGGCGCAGCGCGGAACATCGAAAATGGGGGGAGTTTGACCATTATGGCCACTGCCTTGATCGATACCGGAAGTCGTATGGACGATGTGATTTTCGAAGAATTCAAGGGTACTGGCAACATGGAAGTGCATTTGGATCGGCGCTTGGCCGATAAGCGCCTCTTCCCGGCGATCGACATCAGCCAATCTGGAACCCGTAAGGAAGAGCTGCTGGTGGATCGTGATCGATTGAACAAAATGTGGATTCTGCGCAAGGTCTTGAGCCCATTGGGAACGATGGAGGCCATGGAGTTCTTAATGGACAAGATCGGCGGCACTAAAACCAATCAGGAATTCTTGCAATCGATGAATCGTTAGACGTGCGCTTGCCAGCGCGGACCACTCCAGTGTAGAGTCGTGCACCCTGGCGAGCAGGATCGGCGACAACGAATTCAAGGACTGTAGAGGAGCAGGTATGCAAAAGGGAATTCATCCAGTCTACCGTGAAGCCACTGTCCATTGTGCTTGCGGGAACACGTTCAAGACGCGGTCCACTATCGGCAACATCAAGGTCGACATTTGCGCTGGGTGCCATCCATTCTTTACAGGAACCCAGAAAATCGTCGATACGGAAGGGCGTGTCGAACGGTTCAAAAAGAAGTACGCCAAAAAAGACAAGTAGGCCTCAGTCGGGACATCATGGAGACCCTGCTTCCTTTTGGGGCAGGGTCTCTTGTTTTTTAGGGCGGTGCGCCTGAGGGCGGAATGGGCGATGCATGGAAGATGTGCTGATCAAGAAGTGGGAGGGGATTGCCGCACGATACCAGGAGTTGACCAACCAGCTCATGGATCCGGTCGTGCTCAATCAGCCCGGCATGATTCATAAGCTCAATAAGGAGCGGACTGAATTGGAAGCGCCCGCACTTCAATATGTCTCGTATTGCGAGGTAAAGAAGCAGCTGGATGAAGTATCCGCCATGCTCCAGGACCCTTCAACGGTCACTGACATGAAGCAGCTGTTCGCGGAGGAGAGCGCCCACCTGACGAAGCAACTGGAAGATCTGGAAAATCACGCCAAGGACGCCCTCACGCCCAAAGATCCGCGCGATGAGAAAAACGTCTTTCTGGAAATCCGGGCAGGAACCGGCGGGGACGAAGCCGCATTGTTTGCGGGAGATCTGTTTCGCATGTATCTCAAGTACGCCGAACGGAATCGACTTCGTCTGGAGGTGGTGGACGCATCCGAGACCGGTATCGGCGGCTACCGGGAAGTGATCGCGCTACTCGAAGGAAGAGGCGCCTACGGAAGACTCCGCTACGAGAGCGGTGTGCATCGCGTTCAACGCGTGCCGACGACGGAGGCCAGCGGAAGGATTCATACCTCGACAGTGACGGTGGCGGTGATGCCGGAAGTCGACGAGGTCGAGGTCAACATCGATCCAAAAGATTTGCGTATCGATACCTTTTGTTCATCAGGAGCCGGTGGCCAAAGCGTCAATACCACTTATTCAGCGGTCAGGATTACCCATATTCCCACGGGGGTCGTTGTCAGTTGCCAGGATGAGCGGTCACAATTGAAAAACCGGACCAAAGCCATGCGGACGTTGCGGGCGCGTATTGTCGAGGCTGAACGGGAAAAGCAGGATGCGGAGATTGCACAAAACCGAAAAGCGCAGGTTGGAACCGGCGACCGCAGTGAAAAGATCCGGACGTACAACTTTCCACAAAATCGGGTAACCGACCATCGCATCGGTCTGACGGTGCACAAGTTGGATCAAGTCTTGGCGGGTGATCTGGAAGAGATCGTGCAAACGTTGCGCGCACACTATGAGCATTTGGCTACGATGGAGTCTCGATGAGCGGACAGGGGCAGGGGATTGCCGAAGCCAGCAATTTCAGCATCGGAGCATTGCTGGCTGCCGCCCAAGACGACCTGAAAGCAGCCGGCATCGAGCAGCCTGCGCTGGAGGCAGCCTGGGTGTTGGAGCATGCCCTCGAGCTATCGCCGCTCATGCAGCGGGTAAAGTCGGAGCGTCTGGTGACGTCCGACGAACGGACGCGTGTGCAGGCACTCGTCAGGCGACGCGCCAATCGCGAACCCCTTCAATATGTGCTCGGCACGCAGGAGTTTTGCGGACGGGAATTTCATGTCACGCCATCCGTGTTGATTCCTCGGCTGGAGAGTGTCTTGTTGGTTGAAGAAGCAGTCCGCCGGTGCCAGGAGCTCTCTGCGGCAACAGTTGTGGACGTGGGTACCGGCTCCGGCTGTCTCGCGGTATCAGTAGCTTTAGCGCTCCCGACAACGCACATTCTGGCGATCGATGTGTCGACCGAAGCCTTAGCGGTGGCACGAGTCAATATGGCGTACCATGGAGTGGAGAGGCGAATCGAATGTTTTTGCGGGGACCTGTTGTCACCACTGGAAGGGTCGCTCCCGATGACCCAGGTGGATGTGATTCTGTCCAATCCTCCCTATATCGAAGAAATGAATTGGATGGCGCTCCAGCCGGAAGTTCGATGTTTCGAGCCACGGCTGGCCTTAGCCGGAGGACGGGACGGAATGGATGTGCATCGACGACTCATCCAACAAGCCCCGACGTGTCTAAAGCCCAGCGGTGTTCTGTTAATGGAAGTGGGAGCGGGTCAAGCCATGTCGGTATGCCGTTATGCAGAGGAGACTGGCTGGTTTCGTGTCTACGATGTGCTGCAGGACCGAGGTGGGATAGATCGCGTGGTGTGTCTTGAACGCTGGCACGGCGGCCTGAACGTTCAAGTTCCGTCCGCGGCCACAGAGATGACGCAGTTCACTCCTCACTCCTAGATCAAATGGATCAGATTGTCATTCAAGGCGGCAGGCCTCTCCGCGGGGAGGTCCGTACAAGCGGGGCGAAAAATGCCGCGTTGCCTATTTTAGCCTCCACAATTCTTGGTGGCGGCGAGTGTGTCCTGTCGAACATGCCTCGTGTGGTCGACGTGCTGACGATGGGTAAACTCCTCGGCATGCTGGGAATCGCCGTGACGCACGAGGGCGATCACACCGTGGTGCAAGCCCACAGCGTGGCTTCTACGGAAGCGCCGTACGATCTCGTCCGGACCATGCGAGCCTCCGTGTTGGTACTGGGTCCGCTGGTGGCCCGGTTGGGTGAGGCCAAGGTTTCCCTTCCCGGTGGTTGTGCGATCGGCTCTCGACCGGTGAATTTTCACCTGGCAGGCCTCGAGAGAATGGGAGCCATCGTTGAAATCGAGCATGGCTATATCAAAGCGACAGCTCGCCGCCTGAAAGGTTGCCGAATCTATTTCGACACGCCCAGTGTGACGGGCACCGAGAATCTCATGATGGCAGCCGTCCTCGCGGACGGCACCACCATCCTCGAAAATGCGGCCAAAGAACCGGAGATCACCGATCTGTCGGCATTCCTCGTCAAACGTGGCGCACGCATCGCCGGTGCAGGCACAGACATGATCACGATTGAAGGCGTGACAGAGCTGCACGGCGCGGATCACGAAGTGATTCCGGATCGGATCGAGGCGGGAACGTATTTAGTCGCCGGAGCCATTACGGGCGGTCAAGTGGTGGTGGAGCGCTGCCGGCCCGAGCACATGGAGCCGTTGTTAGTCAAATTGCGCGAAAGCGGCGTGGAGCTGGCTGAGGAAAAAGAATGTATTCGCTTGAAGGTGGCCGGTCGCTTGAAGGGGACGAATGTCCGCACCAGCCCGCACCCTGGATTTCCCACCGATATGCAGGCGCAGTTTGTCGCGCTGATGGCGGTAGCCGAAGGGACCAGCGTCGTTACGGAAACGATCTTTGAGAGCCGGTTCATGCATGTGGAAGAATTGCGCCGTATGGGCGCCGATATTCGAGTCGAGGGAAACCGGGTCGTGGTCACCGGCAAGGAGCGGCTGACGGGCGCGCCTGTCATGGCGTCAGACCTTCGAGCCAGTGCCGGCCTCATCGTGGCCGGGCTCGCCGCCGAGGGAACGACCGAAGTTTCACGTGTCTACCACCTTGATCGAGGCTACGAGCGTCTAGAGGAAAAGTTCCGGGCGCTGGGAGCCAGCGTGGAACGGAGGAAGGAGAAGTGCCCGTGAAGGTGAGGAGGACGAAGAACGAGACGCCGCGGTGCCTCACCCTCGCGCTATCCAAGGGGAAATTGCTGGGTCCTGTGCTGCACCTTCTGAAGCAAGCGGGGTACGATTGTCCCGGGCTCTCAGTGGAGAGTCGGAAATTGATGTTTGCCTGTTCGTCGCAGCCTGCCACGTTTTTGATCGTCCGACCGACCGATGTGCCGACCTACGTGGAACATGGAGCGGCCGACGTCGGAGTGGTGGGCAAAGACGTGCTCCTCGAGCAGGACAGCGACGTTTATGAGCCGTTGGATTTGAAGGTTGGAGCGTGTAGAATCTCCGTCGCCGCGTTGCAGGGGCAGGCTTCGCCGGACCGATGGTCGTCTAAAATTCGTGTGGCCACCAAGTATCCCAACGTCACCGAACGATATTTCAACCGGCGCGGAGTTCCGGTTGAGATCGTCAAATTGTACGGATCTATTGAGCTGGCGCCAATAGTCGGATTAGCCGACCGAATCGTCGATCTGGTCGAAACCGGCAGCACGTTAAAAGCACATGATCTGGCAGAGGTCGAGGTGATTGCCCACTCTACCGCCCGGCTGATCGTGAATCGGGCGAGTTTAAAGTTGAAGCATGAACCGTTGAAGGCACTGATCGAGCAGTTGAGAAAAGCCGTGGGTGAGGAGCCGAAAAGGCAACCGAGTTTACGCAAGTAACGCCACCGTCTTAAAACGACAGGATTTTGTGAGCGCTCTCGGAATGGCAGGACGGGATGAGATGACCATTATCGCGAGTACCGATCGAACTTTTACCAAGGCGTTGCGAAAAATTGCCACCCGCTCGCGGTCTCAAAGCGCAGGCGTCGAGAAAAGTGTGCGCATCATTCTCAAGGCCGTCGAACGAGGCGGAGATCGCGCGGTCTTGCGTTATACGAAGAAGTTCGATCGGCTCTCGTTGAAACTTGATCAAATACGTGTGATCCCCGAGGAAATCAAGGAGGCCTATCACCAAATTCGCAAGGATGAAGGGGACTCTCTCCGGTATGCCGCGGAGCGTGTGCGTCAATTCCACGAGCGTCAGCGCACCAAGACATGGTTGTATCAGGAGCAGACGGCCACTCTAGGCCAGATGGTCACCCCTCTCGACGCCGTCGGCGTCTATGTGCCTGGCGGCAAGGCCGTCTATCCTTCATCGGTCTTGATGTGCGCCATTCCTGCGAAGGTGGCAGGCGTTCGGCGAATTGTCATGTGTACTCCGACACCGAAAGGGAAGATCAATCCCTATTTGCTGGTGGCAGCCGATATCGCCGGCGTCGATGAAATCTATCGTGTGGGAGGCGTCCAAGCGATCGGCGCGATGGCGTTCGGCACAAAGACCATTGCCAAGGTCGATAAGATTGTTGGGCCCGGCAATATCTTCGTGGCCACGGCAAAACGATTGCTGTACGGCACCGTCGGGATCGACATGGTCGCTGGTCCCAGTGAGTTGCTGGTGGTGGCGGATGACGACGCCAAGCCGGAGCATGTGGCAGCAGATCTGCTGTGCGAAGCAGAACATGACGAAGATGCGCAGGTGTATCTGGTTACGACCTCGGCCACGCTCGCCAAAGAGGTGGCGCGATTGATTCGGGTGCAATTAAAAGGCCTCCAGCGCGAAAAGATCGCGGCCAAGTCGATTGCGCGACACTTTGCGGCGTTCGTGGTGCCGACTATGGAAGCGGCTATCGAGGTGGCGAACGAGATCGCGCCGGAGCACCTGACCCTGTCGGTGGATCGGCCGTTCGACTATTTAGAGCAAATCCGTCATGCCGGCGCGTTGTTTCTCGGGCGCTACACACCGCCTGCCGTGGCGGATTATGTGGCCGGTCCGAACCATGTGTTGCCGACCGGCGCAACCGCGCGCTTTTTTTCTCCGTTGTCGGTGAGCGATTACGTGAAGGTGAGCAACATTGTGCATTACACCAGAGAAGAGTTAACAAAAGCCAAGGATCATATCGCTCGATTGGCGCACATCGAGGGCTTCGATGCGCACGCTAAATCCGTCCAAAGCAGGTTCTCATGAAACAGAACGGAGCCCCGAGGCAGGCCTCACTACACCGTGCCACCAAAGAAACAGACATCCGCGTCGAATGGTCTTTGGATGGGAGCGGACAGGGAAAGGTCGACACCTCCATTCGGTTTTTTGACCACATGTTGGATCTCCTGGCCAAGCACGGCTTCTTCGACCTCACCGTGCAGGCCAAAGGCGATATTGAAATCGACGAACATCACACCGTGGAAGACGTCGGAATCGTCATGGGCAAGGCGCTCCACCAGGCGCTGGGCGAAAAGGCCGGGATCAAGCGATTCGGCTGGGCGTCGGTACCGCTGGATGAGACGCTCGCCCAGGTGACGGTCGATCTGAGTGGTCGGCCTTATCTGGTCTATAACGTCAATTTGCCTGATCGAAAGATCAAAACGTTTGACCTGGGCCTGTTCGAGGATTTTTTTCAGGCGTTTGTGACGCACGGGGGATTCAACCTGCATGTCAATCTTCAGTACGGACGCAATCCCCACCACATCATGGAAGCCATCTTCAAGGCGCTCGCCAAGGCCCTGGATCAGGCTACGATGCTGGAAGAGCGCCTAGCTGGAACGGTGTTGTCGACCAAGGGAAGCCTCTAGCGAACACGTGGCGTGAAGAGGTGCACGAGTCCACTGCTTGGATATTCCGCAGATCTTCATGGCTCAGCCTCCAACGGTATCATGATTGCCATCATCGACTACGGTATGGGTAACCTTCGGAGCGTTCACAAGGCGTTCGAAGCGGTGGGGCATCAGGCCGTCGTGACACGGGAGGCACGGCTCATCGCCGACGCCAGTCACGTGGTGCTGCCGGGGGTCGGAGCATTCGGCGATTGCATGGCGAACTTGAAGCAGTACGATTTGATCGATCCGATTCTCGCCGCCATCCAGTCAGGTAAGCCGTTTTTGGGGATCTGCCTGGGATTGCAACTGTTGTTCAGCGAGAGCGAAGAATTCGGCACCCACAAGGGGCTCGGTATTATTCCGGGCCGGGTCAGAAAATTTGTGTTGAACCCATCACTGAAGGTTCCACATATGGGGTGGAATGATATTCAAATCGTGCGGCCTGCACCTCCGTTCGAAGGAATCACGAGGGGCAGTTACTGTTATTTTGTGCACTCCTATTACGTTGAACCGGCAGATTCAGCCGTCGTCGCCGCAGTGACCGAATATGGCCATCCATTTGCCGCGGCGGTGTGGAAAGATAATGTCATCGCATGTCAATTTCATCCCGAGAAGAGTCAACGCATTGGCCTTCAGATCATCAAAAACTTCGGTGCATGGACGTGAAGGCCTACTACGGACGTCTCCTGTGCGCATCCATGGCCGTCCTGCTGTTCTCGGGCTGCAGCGGGTCAAAGGTCACGACCAAGGCCTCATCTCAGCTTGACCACTACCAAATACGCAAGATCGTGCTGATCCCATTTGAAACGATGACGACACCGCAAGCGGTGTCCTCGAACGAGCCCTCGTTACCCGTCCCTTCCGGTGCCAGGCGATCCGAGGCACCCATAGCGTTCCCTCCGATAAGGCATCAGGACGTCCGCACAACCCATGTCGTCCCTCCGGCCGCAGGGGAGAAAATCACGGATCTCATGTTGGACAAGCTTAAGACCCGTTCCGGGCTGCAAGTGCTTTCCCCTGGAGACGCGGCGGCCGTGGCACGGGAGCTGGCCGAAGGGACGACTTCTGTGCCAGTACCCGCCCATAAAATTGCGCAGAGCCTGCGAGCGGATGCCGCACTGAGCGGCAAAGTGCTGGTGTACCAAGAGCGTGTCGGAGGCCGGCTAGGGGCAGATCCTCCCGCTGCCGTGGGGTTTGAGGTGAAATTGATCGCTCCCGACGGAAACGTTCTGTGGGAGGGAAATTATTACGAAAAACAGCGGCCGATGATCGAAGATATTGTAGGATTTTTTCAGCGCTACGGGATGTTTGTGACCGCTGAGGAATTGGCGGACTATGGAGCGACTGAGCTGGCGGCGGCTCTTCCGATCGGCAGCGCATCCCGATAAGGTCAGCGCGTTTGTGCGAGAGGGTGTCAATGCGCGTGATTCCCGCAATCGATGTGAAGGACGGCCGGTGTGTTCGACTCAGGCAGGGCGACATGGCCGCCGAAACCGTCTATTCGGAGGACGTACCTTCGGTGGCGGCATTCTGGCAGGAGCAAGGGGCCGATCTCATTCATATTGTCGATCTGAATGGCGCTGTTGATGGAGAGCCAAAGAATCTTCCGCAGATCGAAGCGATCATGAAAGCGGTCAGCGTAAAAGTGCAAGTCGGGGGCGGCATCCGTTCCATTGACACCGTGCGACGGTATCTTCGCGCAGGTGTGGCGCGGGTGGTGCTGGGAACGGCTGCCCTGACAGATCGAGCGTTACTGACCCAGGCCTGCGGTGAGTTTCCGGGACGTATCCTGCTGGGCCTCGATGCGCGAGACGGTCAGGTGGCTGTCAAGGGATGGACTAGCCTTTCTGCCACGAAAGCTACCAATCTGCTGACAGATCTCGCTGGCCTTGATCTGGGCGCCGTCATTTATACGGATATTGCCCGCGACGGCATGTTGAACGGGCCGAATATGGAAGCCTTACGGGAGGTCGTCGAACTGTCGTCGTTTCCCGTGATTGCATCCGGCGGCATCACCCACATCGAGGATCTGCGGGCGGTGCAAGCGCTCGGTTCGCGCGTGGAGGGCGCTATCGTGGGAAAGGCCCTGTACGACGGGAAGCTGGATTACCGCGAGGCGTTCGCTGCGCTCAACAACGTGCGAAGCTGAGGACAAGCCGTCAGGACGCCCATGTTGACCAAACGCATCATTCCCTGTTTGGACGTCAAAGACGGCCGAGTCGTCAAGGGCGTGAGTTTCGTCCACTTGCGCGATGCCGGCGATCCGGTGGAAGTGGCCACCGTCTATGATCATGAGGGCGCCGATGAGTTGTGTTTTCTGGACATCACGGCGTCGCACGAAAACCGCAAGACCATCCTTGAAGTCGTGGAGCAGACCGCATCCCGGGTTTTCATGCCGCTGACGGTCGGCGGCGGCGTGCGGACGAGGGAGGACATTCGAACTCTGCTCAATGCCGGCGCCGACAAAGTCAGCATCAATACCACCGCGGTGCAGCAGCCGGAGTTTGTCCGCGAGGCTGCGCAGCGATTCGGCACGCAATGCATCGTGGTTGCGATCGATGCTAAACGATCGGAAGCCGAACATTGGGGGGTGTTTACGCACGGTGGCCGTAAGCCGACCGGCCTTGACCCGGTTGATTGGGCACAACGCATGGAAGCATATGGGGCCGGGGAGATCCTCCTGACCAGCATGGATCAGGATGGCCGCCAAAATGGATACGATCTGGCTTTGACTGCGGCGGTGTCGCGATGTGTGAAGATTCCGGTGATTGCCTCCGGCGGTGTGGGCACGTTGGAGCATTTGTACGATGGCTTGGTGACAGGCAGGGCGGACGCCGTGCTGGCCGCCTCGATCTTCCACTTTCGGACCCATACGATTCAACAGGCGAAGACCTATTTGCATGAACGGGGCGTGCCGGTTCGGTTGGGGCCGGCCTAGATGGAACCGGACGCGATGTCGAAGGACAGTCGAAGCCTAACATTTGATGGGCGAGGCTTGATTCCGGCCGTGATCCAGGATTGGCTCGACGGGACGGTCTTGATGGTGGGTTATATGAATCAGGACGCCATCATGAAAACTCTTCAGACGCGCTCCGTCCACTTTTGGAGCCGCGCGCGTCAGAAATTATGGGAGAAGGGTGAGACCTCCGGGCACTACCTGCGGGTCAAGGATCTCTTTGTCGATTGTGACCGCGATACGATTCTGGTCAAGGCCGAGCCGGCTGGGCCCACCTGTCATACCGGCGAGCGGGCCTGTTTTTTTTCACGACTCGACGATCAGGGCTTCGCAGGTGACGTCAGGACGCAAGAGGCCTGGGGGGGAATCTTGGAGGGCGTGCTTTGCATCATTGGCCGGCGGAGAGATCAGCCTCAGCCAGGTTCCTACACCACCACGCTCTTTAAGGGCGGTCACGACAAAATTCTCAAAAAAGTGGCCGAGGAAGCAGGGGAAGTTCTCCTTGCCTCGAAAGGCGGCAAGCGCGAAGAAATCATCTACGAGGTCGCGGACCTGTTTTTTCACACACTCATGGTGCTGGGGTATCACGATATCCCGTTGCAGGAAATTTATCGGGAACTGGGCAAGCGTTTCGGCAAGCCGGGTTTGCGGCAGCCGGTAGAGGGAGTCTAAATCTAACATGAGCGCGTGCATTTTTTGCCGTATCGTCGCCGGCGCTATTCCTGCAGAAATCGTGTATCAGGATGAAGTGGCCATGGCATTCGAAGACATTAATGCCCAGGCGCCCGTGCATATATTGGTCATCCCTCAGCGTCATCTGGTGTCCGTCCAGGATTGCAAAGTTGAAGACCAGATGTTACTGGGACATCTATTGGTGACCTGTTCGAAGGTAGCGCGATTAAAGAATCTCACCGAATCAGGCTATCGAATTGTGACCAATACAGGAGTGGATGGCGGACAGACCGTAGCCCATCTCCATTTTCATGTGCTTGGGGGAAGGCATATGGCCTGGCCTCCGGGATAGCGCAGCAGGCTCATCGATTGACACTCGTGTGATCCGTTTGTTAGGCTAAACGGTCAACTTTCAATCGCATCAAAGGCATTCCGACCAAGCCTGCCTGGCGGTCGGTTTCCTACGTGTGCAAGCGAGGACCACCGTGGGCCAAGGCCTGATCTCGGACGACGTTATCAATCAAATCAGGGATCGGGTAGACATCGCGGAGATTGTCGGCCAGCATGTGACGTTGACGAGGACCGGCCAGAATCTGAAGGGCTTGTGTCCGTTCCATCAGGAAAAATCTCCTTCCTTCACGGTCAGTTCATCGCGGCAGATCTTCCACTGCTTTGGGTGCGGAGCAGGTGGCAATGTCTATACATTTCTCATGAAGTTGACGGGGGCTGCTTTCCCTGAAATTGTGCGGGACCTGGGGCGCAAAGCAGGGGTAGAGGTGCCTGAATCGACTGGTGGTTACCCCGCCGGCCACCAACGTGCTCAGTTGGCCCGCCTGGAGCAGCTCAATGCGGCGGCCGGGGCTTACTATCAGCGCATGTTGATGGAAGACACGGCAGGGGTTGATGCACGAGCCTACCTCGAAGGGCGAGGCATCCAATCCGATACGACGCGGCAGTTCCAATTGGGATATGCCCCGCCCGAGTGGGATGGTCTCACCAAAGCCATGTTGAAAGAAGGCTTCGCGCCGGCAGATCTGGTCGTAGCAGGTCTATCCATTCCGCGAGATCCAAGTGGACAGCAGAGAGGCGCTTCGGCGGGGCACTACGATCGGTTTCGTTCCCGGGTGATGTTTCCGATCCAAGACCTGCGCAAGCGGGTCGTCGCCTTCGGCGGGCGGATTCTTGGGGAGGGGACGCCGAAGTATTTGAATTCTCCTGAGACCCCATTGTTTAAGAAGGGGCAGACCCTGTTCGCGATGGATGCAGCCCGCGAAGCGGCTGGACAGCACCAGACCTTGATCATCGTCGAGGGATACTTCGACGCCGTCGCGTTGCACCAAGCCGGCATTTGTCAGGTGGCCGCAACTTTGGGGACGGCCTTGACGGCCGAGCACATCACGATAATCAGGAGGTTCGCCTCGAATGTCGTGCTGCTGTTCGACCCCGACCAAGCCGGAGTCCGAGCTGCGCTACGGACGCTTGATTTGTTTGTCAATAGCGGCCTCAGTGTGAAGGTGGTCTCGCTGCCGCAGGGAGAAGATCCCGACACGTACGTCCGACAATATGGAGCCGAAGGATTTACGGCGCTGCATCAAGCGGCGCCAAGCCTGCTGGATTTCGCCGTGGAGCATAGCTTGCGAACGGCTGAGTCGGGCACCATCGAAGATCGTATCCGAGCGGTGGACGCTGTATTGCGCATTCTTCAGAAAAGTGCCCATCCCATCGAGCGGGAGGAACGGATTCGGCTCGTGGCGGAACGGTTGGGGCTCAGTCAACAGCGCTTGATTGATCGTTACCCGGCACTCGCGTCGGAGGATCACCGACGGAGCTCCGTCCGTCCGCAGACATCGAGCCAGGCCGTTCCGCCGAAACCAAAGGCCAATCCTGAAGAGCGCGATTTGGCACATCTGTTGGTGCAAGGGAGTTTGTCCCCTTCAGATCTTCACAAACTGTCGCCTGAGGCCTTTTCGTCACCGGCCTACAGTCGGCTTATTACCAGTGCTATGCGCCACATCGGAGCGGACGGGCGGCTGTCCGTGCAGGGTCTATTAGACGAACTGATCAATGATCAGGAATGTGGCCCGCTGGTGACGGAATTGTCGATGTCGGAGCAGCACTATGATGATGTCCCGGCGCACATTGCGGGATGTTTGGAGATGCTCGAGCGCAGAGGCCGCGAGCGATGCTTGGGCGTCCTGATTCAGGAATTGAAAGCGGCAGAACGTGAGCGGCGAGAGGATGATGTACATCGCCTGAACAGACAGATTAACGAGATGCGGATTCGGAAAGCCGGCGTCATGCCGGTTGCGCTGACGTCTGCGGTGAAGGAGTAGGTATGCCGAAACAAGAATTACTCGGCGAGGTGAAGAAGCTTATCAATCTCGGAAAAGAGAAGGGCTTCCTCACGTACGACGATTTGAACAGTACTTTGCCGGCAGATGTCGTCTCGTCGGACCAATTCAGTACGATCATGACGATGTTCGGCGAAATGGACATCGAGATCGTGGAATCCGCTGAAACCGAGCGGGCGCCGAAGGCCGCCGACGGCGAAGAGATCGTCGAGGAGGCCGAGGAAGGTGAGGCTCCCGAGGAGAACGAAAAGGAGATTGACCTCACACCAGGCGCGCTCAGCCGGACTGACGACCCCGTTAGGCTCTACTTGAAAGAAATGGGGAGTGTGGCGTTGCTGAGCCGCGAGGGCGAAATTGAGATCGCCAAGCGCATTGAAGAGGGCAAGAAAGATATCGCCACAGTCGTCTATGGTCTGCCGATGACCTTGGAATTTGTCCTGAACCTCCGAGATCAGCTGAAGAACGGCAAGATCGACGTGCGCGAGATCGTGCCGGTGGTTGAGACGGAGGAAGATTTCGAGGAAGAAGCCGTCGAGAAAGACTACGAAGAGTTGCGGGTCAAGACCTTAGATTCGTTGAACGCGGTGCGCAAGGTCTCCGCTTCGCTCAAAGATTTATATGACAAGGCGCGCCAGGCCGGCGCCGATCCGGAGAAATTGAAACGTCTGCGCAAACAAATCGATACGGTGCGCGTGCAGGTGGTCGACAAGATGGAGTCGGTCAATTTGCACGGGGTGTTGAAAGACCGGATGACGCAGCGGGTGCGCGACCTCAATCTGCTTTTTCGCCAGGCGGAGCGGGAAGTCACCAGTTGCCAACGCCGTCTGGGAGTGGGCGGCGAAGCTGGCGCGGAGCTGCTCCGGCGGCTGTGTCGAACGCATAAGGATGTGCTGGCCGTCAAGCGAAGGACCGGGGTCTCCGAAGAAGTGTTGCAAGACATCAAGAAGCATTATCAGGCGGCGAAAGGCCGGATCCGCCAACTTGAAGCTGAAGAAGCGCTGGTGTCCGCCGAGGAGATCAGGGACGCGGTCAAGCATCTCGACGTGGCGGAGGAGAAGGTCAAGCGAGGGAAGGCCGAGCTCGTCGAAGCCAACCTGCGATTGGTGGTGAGTATTGCGAAGAAATACACGAACCGCGGGTTGCAGTTTCTGGATCTGATTCAAGAGGGCAACATCGGCCTCATGAAGGCGGTCGATAAATTCGAATACAAGCGCGGATACAAGTTCAGCACCTATGCGACCTGGTGGATCCGGCAAGCGATTACTCGCGCCATTGCCGACCAGGCTCGCACCATCCGCATCCCGGTGCACATGATCGAAACGATCAATAAACTCATTCGAACCTCGCGCCATCTGGTGCAGAAATTGGGACGCGAACCCACTCCGGAAGAAATCGCTGAACGGATGGACCTGCCGCTCGACAAAGTTCGAAAGATTTTGAAAATCGCACGCGAACCGATTTCACTCGAAACTCCGATCGGCGAGGAAGAAGATAGCCATTTGGGAGACTTCATCGAGGATAAGAAGGCGGTCTCTCCCTTGGAAGCAGCCATTCGTTACGACTTGCAGCGCCAGATCAACGGCGCGCTGGAAACGCTCACGCCGCGGGAAGAGAAGGTCTTGCGCAAGCGGTTTGGAATCGGCGAGGCCACCGACCATACACTCGAGGAGGTCGGGCAGGACTTTGAGGTGACCCGCGAGCGTATCCGGCAAATCGAGGCCAAAGCCTTGCGCAAACTCC
Organism: Nitrospira sp.; assembly: GCA_021323395.1. Classification (GTDB taxonomy): domain Bacteria; phylum Nitrospirota; class Nitrospiria; order Nitrospirales; family Nitrospiraceae; genus Nitrospira_A. Next base: position 73,286 of record JAJONL010000020.1, on the reverse strand, counting down.
GGCATCCGAGTCGCAGTAAGAAGTTGCGCAGTTTTGTCGAGAGCCTCTAGGCTATTGAATCGGCGCTGTTTGACTCTGCCTGACCGGCGGCCTAAAATTAGCCGCACGCATCGTACTCGGAAGAGCCGATGCGTGCGTTGTGATCGGTTGCCACAACCGGTGCCATAACGAAGTCCGAGAGTAGCCCCGAGAGCAATCCATGGCTCGCAGCTGGGCCCATAGCTCAGGTGGTTAGAGCGGCTGACTCATAATCAGCTGGTCCTAGGTTCAAGTCCTAGTGGGCCCACCAGCCTGAGTGCCTCATGAAGATGCCGGCGCGAGAGGCATCGTGTGCCGATGCCCACGTGCCGCTTAGAAGGAGCCCGTTGAACCAACAGCTCTCCCCTCTCATTGAATTGCAGAAAATCGATCTCCGCATCGTCGAACTCAAAGAACAGCGACGAAAAATACCAGCACGGCTTGAAATACACGAAGCGCCTCTCCGCGAGGCGAAGCGATTGTTGCAGGAGACCTCGGCTTCAACTGACGCGCTGATCAAGGAGCGCCGCAGTCACGAAAAGGACCTTGAGGCGCACGAAGATCGTATCGGCAAGATGAAAGATCGTGCCGCCCAACTTAAGACCAATCAGGAATACCAAGCCCATCTCTTTGAAGTGGAGCTGGCTAACAAGAAAAAGGGCGAAATCGAGGAGAAAATCCTGCTGGCGATGGAGCGGATCGAGCAAACTCAGCGGACCATCACCGATGCGCAGGCAAGTCTACAAGAGTCGGAAGCTCTGTTCACGAGGGAGAAGGCGACGCTGGACGAGAAGGATCGCATTCTGGCAGCGGAGCTGGCCGACTTGGAGGTGAATCAGAAGCAATTGTCCGGGCAGGTGGAGAAGGCTCTCCTGGCTCGGTATAACAAGCTGAAAGCGACAAGGAAAGATCAGGCGCTGGCACTCATCAAGGACGGCATTTGCTTGGGATGCCGACTCCACTTACCGCCGCAGCTGGTATCTCAGGTCAAGCGCGGGGAAGACGTCCATACCTGTCCCTATTGCTACAGGATCCTGTATTGGGAAGGGGAGCCAGCCAGTGAAGTGAAGGGGCCTGTGGATCATGAGCAAGCCCAAAACTTCGAAGTCGGCGAATCCGTCTAGGGTTTATCCAAGATCTGCTTCGTTGTTTTGAAATGCAGTTTCGCGACCGCACGTAATCGATCCTGCCCATATTTCCTGATCACCATTCTTCCCGCGAGCTCCACGGCTGGTGAGGCTCCTTTCGGCAAAGTCATGCTCATTTCCAGAGAGAGTCTCTGTAGGCGTTGAAGAAATTCTGCGCGGGCCAGGATCGAGGCAGCAGCCACGGCCACATCGGCTTCGGCCTTTGTCCGCTGAACCAATCGAATCTGCTTGCCCTTTTCCTGAAGCGCATTGAGGATCAACCGTTCATCGCCGAACTGGTCTGAGATGGCGAGATCGCAATCGACCTGCTGAAGCAGATTCTCAAGTGCCCGGGCATGGCCCCATGCCAGCAGACGGTTCAAGTTCTTGATCGTGGCATACAACTCATTGTATCGCTGGGGCCCGATGGCTACGACACTGTGGGGACAGACGAGGCGGATATCTGGCGCGATTTCAACAATTCGTCCGTCGGAAATCTTCTTACTATCCCGAACCTGCAGGAGAAGCAGATCTTGCTGCGTCATCGGCGTCACAAACACGGCAGCGATGACGAGTGGGCCGAAATAGTCTCCCTTTCCGGATTCGTCGATTCCTATGCGGCTGAGCGCTGAAAAGTCCGGGGGGGTCGGCACTCGGTGAAACTCCTAGGTGCAAACTGGCCTAACGGCGCGGTAATCTAGCAGAGCTTTAAAAATCGGTCAATTTACGGAGGCTTAGGATGGGGACCCTACCGCATGATGCCACGACAAGTATAACCAGGACGCCTTCTCTTATTTGGATGATTATGAGTGTCATGGTCCTGGTGATGACGGCGACGGGTTGTCAAACCAACCCGTACACAGGACGCTGGCAGCTCATGATGGTGCCGATGTCCCAGGAAATGCAGATGGGGGTACAGGCCTATTCCCACGTGCAGAACGATCCGAAGCTGAAGCCGTCGACCGATCCGAGGGAGATTGATCCGGTGAAGCGAGTGGCAGCCCGGGTGATTGAGGCCGCGAAGCATTCTAAGTACAGCGAGATCGCCAATCAATTTGAATGGGAAGTGACCGTGATCAAGGACGACAAAACGATGAACGCCTTTGCCCTGCCGGGCGGAAAGATTGCCGTGTATACCGGCATTTTCCCGGTCGCCAAGACGGAAGCGGGTCTCGCCGCCGTCATGGGCCACGAAGTCGTACATGCGCTGGCGCGGCACGGCGGGGAACGGATGAGCCAAAACACCCTGGCCCAGACTACACTCCAAGTGATCGGTGTGGCACTCGGGGTGAGCGGAGCAAATCCCGTTCTTTCGCAAGCTGGAATGGCCGCTTTAGGAGTCGGAACCCAAGTGGGGGTCTTGCTGCCCTTCAGTCGGAAGCACGAATCGGAAGCCGATTATGTCGGGGTCTTACTCGCGGCTGAGGCTGGGTATGACCCTCGCGAATCCATTCGACTCTGGACACGCATGGGCGAACTGTCCGGAGGGAAAGAGCCGTCGGAATTCATGTCGACCCATCCGAACCATGAAACTAGAATCCAGCAACTTGAAGAGTGGATGGCCGAAGCCATGCCGATCTACGAGTCGAAACCACCAGCTCCCAACGGAGAGCTCCCTCTTCTCCGATAACAGTCACGTGGCTCTTCGTTGAAGAGCTTGTCTCAGCAACACCTTGATAGACCTCAAAGGTCTCACCTGAGCATTAGCGACATGTCGAAGTGGCCTGTGAAGGCGTCTTGAATACTTCTGCCCCTACACTTATAGTGTCGCTGCGCGCTGGGGGGACACGGGTGATCGCTCGTCGAGTTCGCTCGATGGGAGGAAAGTCCGGACTCCAAGGGCAAGGACGCTGGATAACGTCCAGGCGGAGCGATCCGACACCAGCACCACAGAGAAGAGACCGCCGATGGCCAGTGTGTTGGACTTTGGTTCATGACACCGGCTCAGGTAAGGGTGAAACGGTGGGGTAAGAGCCCACCGCGGTGATGGCGACATCAACGGCACGGTAAGCGTCGTCCGGAGCAAGACCAAATAGGGGGACGCCTGCGCGGCTCGCAAGAGCCCGGCAGAAAGGCCGGCCCGGCCGAGGTCCTCGGGTAGGTTGCTTGAGGCTCGAGGTAACTCGAGTCCCAGAGAAATGATCACCCTCGCGTGAGCGCAAGTTTCACGCGGGACAGAATCCGGCTTATAGGGTTTCTCCAACGCGCTTTTTTAATCGCCTTGCGTAGCGCTCCCCCGGTGATCTTGCCGGAAAGAATTTCTTTCTCATCGATGAGGACCACCGGCACGCGATTGCCGTAACGGGTCACCGTGCCTAGATCGCCGTCAACGTCTACCGTTGCGAGGTCGAACGAGAGTTCCTGTTGCAGCTGCTCGGCGACGCGATAGACCACCCGGCAGAGGTGACAATCATGGCGGGAGACGATCGTGACGCGAAGTGGAATCATAGGTTCCACAGTGAGTGAATCGTGGGTTTGCTATATCATACGGCTTGAATGTGAAACAGCCTCGCGGAAGGAAGTTGTCGTATCCGCTCTCTTGACCTCACTGGAGACCTGGTGATACGATCCGCCATCTTACCCATTGTTTTTTCAGTAAGAAAGTATCAACCTGTATCTCGTGTGTGATGCAGGAAGAGGATTGTTCTCCATTGAGATATAGAGTCCTTCGCTAGGATGGCGAAGGGGAGGTTGGTATGAAGCTCACCGGATCAGAAATCCTGATCGAATGTTTAAAACGCGAAGGTGTGAAGACGATTTTTGCCTTGCCGGGCGGAGTCGTGCTGAAGATCTTCGACATGCTTCATCAGCAAACAGACATCGAAGTGGTTCTGACCCGACATGAGCAAGGCGCCGGCCACATGGCCGAAGGTTATGCCAAGGCCACAGGCAAGGCCGGTGTCTGCTTGGTAACCTCCGGACCCGGAATGACCAATGTGATCACCGCCTTGGCCGATGCCTATATGGATTCGGTGCCTCTGGTGTGTTTCAGCGGACAGGTCTCCACGAGTTTGATCGGCAACGATGCGTTTCAGGAAGCCGACAATATAGGCCTCAGTCGACCCTGTACGAAATACAACTTTCTCGTGAAGGATGTGAACGATCTCGCAACGACGATCAAAGAGGCTTTTTATATTGCCACCACAGGGCGACCAGGGCCGGTCCTCGTGGACATTCCCAAAGATGTCTCCATGGCCAAAGCCGAGTTTACTTATCCCAGCTCCGTCGCCATCCGTGGCTACAACCCGACCTACGAAGGCAACAAGTGGCAGATTAAGCAGGCCGCCGAAGCCATTATGAAGGCCAAAAAGCCGATTTTGTACGTCGGCGGCGGCGTAGTGTTTTCAGGGGCTTCCAAGGAACTGCTGGAATTGGCGGAGATGACGCAAATTCCTGTGGATATGACCTTGATGGGATTAGGAGCGTTCCCCGGGGAGCATACCCAGTCAATGGGCATGATGGGAATGCACGGCACCTACTGCGCCAACATGGCAGTGCATTATTCCGATCTCGTGATTGCGGTCGGCGCGCGGTTCGACGACCGTGTGACGGGCAAGGTGTCGGAGTTCTGTCCTTATGCGAAGGTGATTCATATCGACATCGATCCGACTTCTATTCGGAAGAACATCAATGTGGATATTCCGATCGTGGGCGACTGCAAGTCAGTCTTGCGAGAGTTGAATCAAATCCTCAAGGCTACCGTCAACGGAGACCAGCGAGAGCTTCGCAAACCCTGGTGGGATCAAATCCGAGAGTGGCAACAGGCCCACCCATTGGCCTATCAGCAGGAGCCCGAGGGCGCCATCAAGCCGCAACATGTTGTCAAACGCCTCTATGAACTGACGAAGGATCGGGATCCCATTATCTCCACGGATGTCGGCCAACACCAAATGTGGACGGCGCAGTATTTCAAGCTTGCCAAGCCGAATCGCTGGTTGACCTCAGGGGGGTTGGGCACCATGGGATTCGGGTTTCCCGCTGCCATGGGGGCACAGGCCGCCTTTAGAAATCGGCTGGTGCTCTGCGTGGCCGGTGACGGCAGTGTGCAAATGAACATGCAGGAAATGGCCACTGCGGTCGTATCCAAGCTGCCGGTGAAGGTGATCATCCTGAACAATCGGTTCCATGGGATGGTTCGCCAATGGCAGGACCTATTTTATGAAGGACGGTACGCTTCCAGCTATCTCGACACCACGCCGGATTTCGTTAAGCTGGCCGAAGCCTACGGGGCTGTGGGTCTGCGGGCGAACAAGGTGACCGATCTCGATGCGGTGTTGAAGGAAGCCATTGCCACGGACAAGCCGGTGGTTGTGGATGTGCCGACATACCCTTATGAGAACTGTTATCCGATGATTCCAGCGGGCGGATGCAATCATGAAATGATTCTCGAAGATCCGCCTGAGCTGAAGAGAAGGATGGCCGGGGCTCCCAGTACGGGATCTAACGAAGACAAAGACACGATTCTTACCGCCTAGAGGGAAAGCGCTTATGGCAGATAGCCCATAGCGAGTTAGAAGATCGAGGAACTCAGGTCTCGTCTTCCACCCGCCAACGGCTCTCGGCTATTCGCACTTCGTAATTCAATGGAACACATCATTTCAGTCACTGTCGAGAATAAGTTTGGTGTCCTCTCTCGTGTGGCCGGACTCTTCAGCGGGCGCGGCTTTAATATCGAAAGCCTCTCGGTTGCGCCGACACTCGATCCATCCATGTCGCAGATGACCATTGTGACCTCGGGAGACGACCGCATCGTGGAGCAAATCGTCAAACAGCTGAACAAGCTGATCGACGTCATCAAGGTCGTGGATCTCAATGAGAGTGAATTCGTCTCACGAGAGACGGCGTTGATCAAGGTGCACACAAAATCCGAAGACCGAGCGGAGGCCTTGAGGATCGCGGACATTTTTCGGGCGAACGTCATCGACTCGACCCCTTCGACCTACACCATCGAAGTGACAGGTGATCCGAAGAAGATCGAGGCCATCATCAATTTACTGCAGCCACTGGGTATCAAGGAATTGATCCGGACCGGGCGTGTAGCGATTGCGCGTGAAGCGATCAGGCCGGCCGTCAGCCAACCCAAAAAGGTCGCTCGAGAATAGTTCACTCATCCTCTGTGTGCAGCCGTCGTTTCCATCCATGTGCCCGACGAATATTCAGGAGTGACGTATGAAGATTTATTATGACAAAGATGCCGACCTGCAGTTGATCCGTGGAAAGAAAGTGGCCGTGATTGGGTATGGAAGTCAGGGGCACGCCCACTCGCTCAATTTGAAGGAAAGCGGCGCGAACGTTGTCGTGGGGTTGCGCGAAGGCAGTTCGTGGAACAAGGCCGAAGCGAGCGGGTTGAAAGTGATGCCGGTGGCCGACGCCGTCAAGGCGTCTGACGTCATCACCGCCGGCCAATATCAATGTTTTTATGGTGGCGCCGAAAGGGCCCGGCCACTTGGTCCGTTCCGAGTATACGAAAGGCAGCGGAGTACCCTGCTTGCTGGCGCTTCACCAGGATCCCAGCGGCAACACCCGCCAAGTGGGTTTGGCCTATGCGAGCGCGATCGGCGGAGGGCGCGCCGGAATCATTGAGACAAACTTCAGAGAAGAAACGGAAACGGACTTGTTCGGTGAACAGGCGGTCTTGTGTGGAGGACTCACCTCGTTGATCCAGGCTGGGTTCGAAACCCTCGTGGAAGCAGGCTATTCACCGGAAATGGCCTACTTCGAGTGCTTGCACGAAGTAAAACTGATTGTGGACCTGATTTACCAGGGCGGCATCGCCAATATGCGGTACTCCATCAGCACGACGGCGAAATATGGCGATATTACCCGAGGTCCGCGCGTAGTGACCGAGCAGACCAAACAGGAAATGAAGAAGATCCTTGGGGAGATCCAAAGCGGGCAATTCGCCAAGGAATGGGTGTTGGAAAATCAAGCCAACCGGCCGGTCTACAATGCCTTGCTGAAGAAGGGCGAGGGCCATGCGATTGAAGAAGTCGGTGGACGTCTCCGGGCCATGATGCCGTGGCTGAAGAAAGATCAACTGGTCGACAAGAACAAAAACTAACCCCTGCGCAGGGTTCTTCGTGGTAGCATTTATAGACTGCCTGGAGGTTTATGGCTGATCGAGCCGTTGGAATCCCGATCGTGAAGGAGGGGTTGCCGTTTGTCGGCGGCCTCGCAGGGACAGCCTTGCTCTTTGGGGTATCGGGCTGGATCATTCCAGCCGTGGTGGTGGGTGGCTTCACGCTCTTTACGGCCTGGTTTTTCAGGAACCCCAGCCGGACCATTCCGGAGGATCCCAACGTGGTGGTGTCATCGGGTGACGGCAAAGTGATCGCCATCGAAGAAGAGTTTGAGCCCCGGTACCTGAAGGAAAAAAGCATCCGGTTGACTGTCTTTCTGAACGTATTTGATGTGCATGTGAATCGAATGCCCTGCGCCGGGACGGTAGAAGGGATCAGTTATCAGCCAGGCCAATTTCTGGTGGCAAGTAAACCTGAAGCGACGCTGCGCAACGAACAAAATGCCGTGATGTTGAAGACCGTATCGGGAGCAAAAGTGCTCTGTGTGCAAGTTGCCGGGTTGATTGCCCGTCGGATCGTCTGCTGGGTCGGGCAGGGGGAGCGCGTGCAGCGGGGGGAACGGTTTGGATTGATCAGGTTTGGCTCTCGCATGGACACCTTTCTTCCGCTGGGGTCTAAAATTCGCGTAGCGGTGGGTGATCGTGTCAAGGGGGGAGAAACTATCGTGGGGGAACTCCGATGAAATCGTCGACCATGCGAAGTTCATTCGCCAAAAGCAATCGAAAGCGACAGGCGATGTACCTGATCCCCAACCTCTGTACGACCGGAAATTTGTTTTGCGGAGTGTTCGCGATCCTGTCGGTATTCAATGGCCAGCATTTGGCCGCCGCCATCGCCATTCTGGTCGGCATGATTTTCGATATGTTAGACGGGAAGTTGGCCCGGCTCACGAACAGTACCGGTCAATTCGGCATCGAATATGATTCTCTCTCCGATGTGGTGTCGTTCGGTGTCGCGCCGGGCGTGCTCATCTATTCCTATGCCTTAAGCGGACAGGGGATGTTTGGTGTGGCGGTCATGTTCGCCTATGTCGCCATGGGAGCGGTCCGGCTGGCTCGCTTCAATGCCACGGTGACCACGTCCGACAGCAAATATTTTACGGGATTGGCTATTCCTGCGGCGGCTGGCGTCATTGCGTCATTGGTGATATTCGATCTCCACGTCACCCAGATGGGGTCCGAAGTCAAGCCGCTGTTGATTTTAGTGATCACCTTCGCGCTCGCATTTTTAATGGTGAGCACGATCAAGTACCGAAGCTTCAAGGACATGAAATTTCGACGAGGCGATCATTTTACCTATCTGGTGTGGGGCATTCTCGCCCTGATGTTGATTGTCGCCTGGCCGCAGGCTATGCTCTTTGTGACTTTCGCAGGTTATGCTCTGTCCGGCCCGACTTCGCGTGTCTGGACGATGCTGACTAAGACCACCGGCAAGCAGGTTGCGAAAACCAACACACCGGTGGTGGATTCGAGAGAGTAGGAATAGCTGTGAAGAGGAGTAGTAGGCAGGGTTGACCGAATTGAGAGAGCTGGTGGATGGTGCAAACCAGCCGGTTAGCAGCCGAACTCGCCTCTGAGCTGGACTTGTGAAGCCTCCGTGGTAGTAGTAAGTCCCGAATCGTCCACGTTACGGACGGAATGAAGGGCAGGCGGATGGAATCCTTCATCCGTTGCTGAACCAGGGTGGTACCACGAAGCTCGCAAGGCCTTCGTCCCTGTTCCGGGGCGGAGGCTTTTTTATTGGCAGCATGCTGAAACAGGCTTCCAACTTTGTTCTCGGCTCGAAAACATCCTCAACGTACCCCAGAGGGTACGCCTCCGGTGTTTTCTCCGCCTGCGGCCGCGTTGAAAAACCTGTTTGAGCAACCTGCGGGACAGAGGAGGTATGCCATGACTCGGATGATCAGAATATTCGACACGACGTTGCGGGATGGCGAGCAATCGCCGGGGGCTAGCATGAACGTCGAAGAGAAACTCATGATCGCCAAGCAGCTAGCGCGCCTCGGCGTGGATATCATTGAAGCCGGGTTCGCCTACAGTTCGCCGGGGGATTTCGAGGCGGTGCGCCGAATCGCCCAGGAAGTTGAGGGGCCGGTGGTCTGCAGTCTTGCGCGGGCCAGGCCGGAGGACATTACGCGGGCCTATGAAGCATTGAAGGGCGCGCCAAAGGTGCGCATCCATACCTTTCTGTCGTCATCGGATATTCACCTCACGCATCAGTTTCGCATGACGCGGGAAGAAGCGAAGCGGCGCGCTGTAGAGATGGTGCAATTGGCCCGCACCTATGTCGAGGATGTCGAATTCTCTCCCATGGATGCCAGCCGGTCTGATCCGGCCTACCTCTGCGAGGTGATTGAAGCGGTCATCGCGGCAGGGGCGGGAACCGTCAATATTCCGGACACCGTGGGTTATGCCAATCCTCAGGAATTCGGTGGGTTGATTAAGAGAATCAAGGACACGGTGTCGAACAGCGGGCAAGCTGTGATCTCGGTCCATTGTCACAATGATTTGGGGCTGGCCGTCGCCAATAGTCTCGCTGCGGTGATGGCAGGGGCCGGCCAAGTGGAATGTACGATCAATGGTATCGGTGAACGGGCAGGGAACACCTCGCTCGAAGAGATCGTGATGGGTCTTCGAACGCGCAAGGATTGGTATGAGGCCGATACCAAGGTCGCGACCGAAGAGATCTCCAAAACCAGCCGCCTCGTGAGCAAGATCACCGGCATGGTCATCCAACCGAACAAGGCCATCGTCGGCGCCAATGCGTTCGCGCATACGTCGGGCATTCACCAGGACGGTTTGCTCAAGGATAAGACGACGTACGAGATCATGCGGCCGGAATCAATCGGCCTTGAGCAGAACAAGCTGGTGATGGGTAAGTTGTCCGGACGCCACGCGTTTCGTCAACGACTGGAAGACTTGGGCTACAAGCTGACAGAAGAAGAGGTCAACCACGCGTTTGAACGGTTCAAACGGCTGGCGGACCAAAAGAAAGAGATTTACGAGGAAGACCTCGAGGTGATCGTGTCCGAAGAAGTTGCCAAAATGTCGGAGCGGATGATTCTGAAGTCGTTTCACGTGGAAAGCGGGACCAATATGGTGCCCAAGGCTACAGTCGAGTTGCAGATCGACGGCAAGTCGGTGACGCAGAGCGGGACAGGTGACGGGCCGGTGGACGCGGTGTACCGAACCATCGCCGCCATGACTCAGACGAAGAGCAAGCTGCTGATGTTCGGGGTCAATGCCATCACCGGTGGCACGGATGCACAAGGCGAGGTGTCTGTGCGGGTGGAAGAAGAGGGTCGAACCGTGTCGGGCCATGGGGCTGATACGGATATCATTACGGCGTCGGCGCGCGCCTATCTGAATGCGCTCAACAAGCTGGCCTATATCGCCTCGAAACAGGCCGAGGGAATTCAGAAGGTCAGCTTGATTTGATCTGCGCAGCAGGGTAGATTCCTCAGTCCTCGCTGGTGCCCCCGCGCCGGCGTGGATTGAGCGACGCCGCTCATTATCTCCCATCGCGAGTGTTCAGGCGCGGGACGATGCTCAATGCTGAGTACGCATCTTCAACGATGTCCGGAATTTGTGGCCGGAGACCATACGAGGTTGCGGGAGCTGCTTCACCCTGCGAAGGCATCCCTGGCCTTAGGTTATAGCCTGGCGCACGGATTTCTCGATCCGGGCAAGCAGTCTCTCTGGCACCGTCTGAAATCTTCAGAGGTGTACTATTTCATCGCTGGCCGTGGCGTCATGAAGGTAGAGGCTGAGTCACTGGCGGTGGAAGCAGGATCAGTAGTCTATGTACCCCCGGGGGCCAAGCAAGCGCTGGAGAACGACGGAACGGTTCCGATTGAATTTCTGTGTCTGGTCGATCCAGCCTGGACCGCGACGGACGAAGCAGTCGTTGAATAGCCGAGAGGAGAGACGAAGAGGTGAAAGCGAGAATTGCAGTCTTGGCCGGTGATGGAGTCGGCCGTGAAATTGTTCCGGAAGCCGTGAAGGTTTTGAAGACGGTAGCCGAGCGCCAGGGCCATCACTTCGAATTTGTTGCCGGCGATGTCGGCGGCCATGCCATCGATAAAGTCGGGGTGCCGTTGCCCCAGGAGACGCTGTCGATTGCGAAACAAAGCGACGCCGTCCTGCTTGGAGCGGTTGGTGGTCCCAAATGGGAGAGCTTGGAATACAGCCTTCGACCGGAGCGGGCCTTACTCGGTTTGCGGGAACAACTCGGGCTCTATGCCAATTTGCGCCCCGCAAAGCTCTATCCCATGCTCGCCGATGCCTCCACGCTCCGCCGAGAGGTCATCGAAGGAATCGATATGCTGGTGATCCGCGAGTTGACCGGAGGGATCTACTTCGGCAAGCCCAAGGGAATCGAAAAATTGTCCGGCGGCGGCGAACGTGGATTCAACACCGAAGTGTATACGACGGAGGAAATTCGCCGCATCGCTATCGTGGCCTTTGAGGCGGCCCGTAAGCGCCGGAAGAAAGTCACCTCGGTGGACAAGGCCAATGTGCTGGAGTCGTCTGAACTCTGGCGACGGGTGGTGACAGAGGTGCAGAAAGGCTATGCGGATGTGGCGTTGAGCCACATTTATGTCGATAACTGTGCGATGCAGCTGGTGCGCAATCCTCGGCAATTCGACGTCTTGCTCTGCAACAATATTTTTGGCGATATCCTCAGCGACGAAGCCGCGATGTTGACCGGGTCGATCGGTATGTTACCCTCCGCCAGCATCGGTGCCAAGGTGGGGCTCTTCGAGCCGATTCACGGCAGCGCGCCTGACATCGCCGGAAAAAACATCGCCAATCCAATTGCGACCATTGCTTCCGCTGCCATGATGCTGTCCTACGCCTTCGGGCTTGAAAAGGAAGCGAGAGTGATCGAGCAGGCAATCGTCACAACGCTTGAGCAGGGCCTTCGTACCAAAGACATCCATGCCGAAGGGATGAAGCTGGTCGGCACTACCGAAATGGGCGACGCCATTGTGCGCAATCTCGCCGCCTGACCACCATGACTCGCGCGACGCAATCCGGAAAAATCGAGACAGTGGCAGGAAATGGCGAGCCCGGCTATGCCGGAGACGGTGGACCGGCTCGAGCCGCTTCGCTCAACGAGCCGAAGGGTCTCTGCATAGATCACGCCGGGAATCTCTACATCGCGGACTCTGAAAATCACGTCGTGCGGCGCGTTGATCGGGCGACGGGGGTGATTACCACGGTGGCCGGCGTCTGTCCCGGCCGTCTGACCGCATCGGGTTCATCGCAGTCGGTGGCGGCGGTCCCCATAGCCGATAACGAGGACCCCTTTGCCGACGCCTCGACGGATGCGACCAAGGCCTACTCGCAGGTCACGGATGTCAGTGGGACCGTTCGCTATGTCACTGGGGGTCGGCTCACCGTAGAGCAGGACGCTGGCGATGGCGGCCCTGCCCTTCGAGCCAGATTGAATTTCCCGAGCGCCGTGGCCGTTGACCGATTGGGAAATCTTTTTATCGCCGATACGATGAACCATCGTGTCAGGAGGGTCGATGCTGTGACTGGAGTGGTCACGACCGTGGCAGGAACCGGGCAGGCGCGTTATTCAGGCGATGGCGGTCCGGCGGCTCTTGCGGCGCTCAATGAACCGACCGGTCTGGCTGTCAGTGACGATGCCCTTTATATTGCCGACCAGAGCAACAATCGTGTGCGTCGAGTGCCGTTCGCCACCGGCGTCATCACCACCGTGGCAGGGGATGGGACAGGTGCCTATAGCGGCGATGGCGTGGCGGCTGACAAAACTAGCCTGTCAGGACCGAGCGGCGTAGCCGTGACAAGCGACGGACGGCTGTACGTCGCAGATACCTTTAACAGCCGGATACGATCCGTCGATGCGGCGTCCGGACAGATTGCGACCGTGGCTGGCGACGGAGGAACATACCGCTATCAAGGGGCAGATGAGCCCTGTTCTCGGAGTCTCTCCAGGCCTGCCGCGATCGCCGTCGATCACGATGAGAGATTGTACTTCACGGATTCCGACAGCCACTTGATCCGAGTCTGGGATCCCCGGTTGAAGACCATCACTCGCCTGGCAGGGACGGGGGTTGCGCAGTTCGGCGGAGACGGCGGCGAAGCGTTGGCGGGGAGCCTCAATTATCCGTTTGGAGTGGCAGTCGATTCCGGGGGGACCATCTACATCGCAGATACATTCAACCACCGCATCAGAGCTCTGTCGATGAGTGCGTAAGGACGGCATCATGTTGAAGAAAAAAAAGGCCTATACGGTGGCGGTGCTGGGAGCCACGGGGGCCGTTGGGAAAGAAAGCCTCGAAATTCTGGAAGAACGCAACTTCCCCCTAGAAATGCTGCGCTTGTTTTCGTCGAAACGGTCGGCGGGCGAGGTGCTGTCCTGTCAGGGGAAAGAATACAAGGTGGAGGAACTGACGGAAGATTCTTCCTTTGCTGGGGTGGACATTGCCTTCGTGTCTGCGACTGATGCCATCAGCCGTGACTATGGCGCGCGCTTGGGGGCGGCAGGGGTGGTTGTCATCGATGATAGCGGGGTCTTTCGGATGGATCCCGATGTGCCGCTGGTAGTGCCAGAGGTCAATGCTGCGGCACTGCAATCGATGAAGCGCGGCATTGTGGCCATTCCTAACTGCACGACGACACCGCTCGTCATGGCGCTCAAGCCGCTTCGCGATGCGGCCGGTATTAAGAGGGTTGTCGTGACGACCTTCCAGTCGGTGTCCGGCACCGGATCTGCCGCCATGGATGAATTGGTCGACCAAACGAAGGCCTTGATCTCTTTTCAAGACGTGAAGGTGCAGGTCTATCCCTATCAAATCGCGTTTAACCTGTTGCCGGCCGTCGGCTCGTTCGGCGAGGGCGGCGATTGCTCCGAAGAGATCAAGATCGTTCGAGAGACCAGAAAAATTCTGGAGATGCCCTCCTTGCGCGTTACGGCGACTACGGTGCGGGTCCCGGTGCTGCGATGCCACTCTGAGGCCATCAATGTCGAACTGGAACGGCCACTCAAGGCGAATGATGCGCGGGCGGCCCTTGCAGAGATGCCAGGCGTCATCGTCTATGACGACCCGCTGAAAAAGCTCTATCCCATGCCGTTCGATGTATCCGGCAAAGACGAGGTGTATGTGGGGCGGATCCGCGAGGACGAGTCCATTACCAATGGATTGAATCTCTGGGTCGTGAGCGATAATCTCCGGAAGGGTGCTGCCCTCAATGCCGTTCAAATTGCTGAATGTCTGATAGAATAAAGAATGGAATCGTGGAACGGTGTAGGTCGTGGGCTGATCATCGTCGGGCTGATTGTGGCGGCGGTGGGGAGCCTTCTGACGCTGGTAGAGAGATGGCCAACCTTCGGTTTCGCATTGAGCTGGATTGGTAAACTACCCGGCGATCTCTCGATTAGGCGAGAACAGTTCAGTATCTATATCCCGATCGCGACCAGTCTCGTGTTCAGCATTCTGTTGAGTCTCGTCTTGTACATCCTCTCATGGCTCTTTCGCCGCTGACCCGATACCTATCCAGCATGTTGCCGATGATGGCAGGCGGTTTTCTCGTTTTTATGACCTGTGCGCAGCCAGTGTCCGCCGAATCCATTCGGGTCTTGGTAGCTCAAGAGGTCGCCCTGCTGGAGGTCAATGCCGACGGAGATATAGCGATCGCAACCGAGGCGGGTGAGACGAAAATTTTTCGATCCCCCATCCATGTCACATCACGAGGAGACGGTTTACGGGTTGATAACCGACGCATAGTGGGGGGCCAGATGGTTATTCGGCCTCTCCGGAGCCATCTTTCCCTGAGGATGACGCAGACCGCGGGAACTCGACCCGGATCGTCGGCGTCGGGCGGCGTTGCGATTACACAGGGTCCCCTGCTCTCGGTGAGCGGAGCCGTCAGAGTGTCTCGCAAAGGGCGCACGCTCTCTGTCGTGAATCAGGTTGATTTGGAAGAGTACGTCAAGGGCGTGGTGCCTGCGGAGGTAAGCTCCGCCTGGCATCCGGAAATGTTGAAAGTACAGGCGGTCGCGGCTCGGACATACGCGCTGTATAACAAGCTGCTGAGCGCGGCGCGGGAATATGACGTGATGTCCACCATTCAAGACCAGGTCTATCGTGGGCGCTCTGGTGTGGATCACCGTGTCGAAGAGGCCGTAGAATCGACCCGAGGCATTGTGGTGACGCATCTGCGGGCGCCCATCTATGCTGCCTTTTCATCCACCGCGGCCGGACCGACTGAAGATGCGGTCAATGTGTGGGCGAATAAGGATCTGCCCTATCTCAAAGGTGTGGAATGTCCCTTCGATATCGAGTCCCCCTATTATCAATGGAAAGCCAACGTGAAGATGGATCACCTGGAGCAGAACCTGCGACGCCAAGGATTTTCAGTGGGGACCATCGCGACCATCACCCCGATTGCCTATAGCCGGGCCGGCCGGGTCGCGCGGCTGCGGATTTTGCATTCGGGCGGCGAGACGGTGTTACGTGGTGAAGACCTGCGGAAGGCGGTTGGTTATACAGTCATTCCGAGTACTCAGTTCGAGGTCGAATCGATCGGGGCCGAAGTGGTGTTCACCGGCTACGGGGCCGGCCACGCAGTCGGGCTTTGCCAATGGGGCGCCAAAGAATTGGCCGAGCTTGGCTACTCCTATCCCAGCATTCTCCAGTACTACTATCCGGGGACTGAATTGCACAACACGGCCCTCTTGCAGTTACTGGCACCGGCCATTCCTTCCCCCTGATGCTGCTCAGCGAGTTCGATTTTCCATTTGACCCCGCCTTGGTGGCCGATCAGCCGGTCATCCCCCGCGACCGAGCGCGGATGCTGGTCGTCGACCGCGCCAGTGGCATACGGATGCACCGTCACGTCGCGGACCTGACAACGCTGCTGAAACCGGGCGATCTGGTAGTGGTGAATAATACCAAGGTCATGCCGGCGCGCGTCCCGGCCCATATCCATTCAACAGGAAAACCGATCGACCTCCTCTTTGTTCAAGATTTAGGACAGGGTGTCTGGGAAGTGCTTATCAGGGGGCGATATCGTCCGGGCTCCATGGTGAAGTTTCCGGACGGCGGCATCGGCGAAATCCTGGAGCGGAGCCAGACGCGAACCACGCTGAAGGTCACGGGTGTGAACAGCGTACACGATCTCATGCAGGCAGCCGGCACCATGCCTCTCCCTCCCTATATCAAACGCCCGCCTACGCAGGACGATCTGCGATGGTACCAAACCATGTTTGCTCAGCACGAAGGCGCGATTGCCGCACCCACTGCCGGGCTGCACTTTACGCGTGAATTAGTGGATGCCTTAGCGGCGCAGAGGATTGAATTGGCCCAGGTCACCCTGCACGTCGGTCCCGGAACCTTTCGAAGCGTGAAAAGCGAGCGAATCGAAGACCACCGCATGTTGGCCGAACGGGTCGAGGTGTCTGCTCAGACGGTGGAGCAGATTGGCCTTGTACGGCAGCGTGGGAATCGCGTGGTGGCGGTGGGAACGACGGTGGTCCGCGCGCTCGAAACCGCCGCGCGAAATAAAAGTGAAATCATGCCATTTCAGGGGGCTGCCGAGCTGTTCATCACGCCAGGGTTTAAGTTCCAAATCGTTGATACGCTATTGACGAACTTTCACCTGCCGCGAACCACCTTGTTGATGCTGGTCTCGGCCTTCGTGGGGATAGGCCCGCTTCGCGCCGCCTACGAAGAGGCGGTGAACCAACGGTACCGATTTTATAGTTATGGGGACGCGATGCTGATCGGGTCTGGATGGACGGCCGCTACATAAGCTCTTTGTGAATCTTGACGGGGACTTTGCTTTTCATCGATTCGCTGTAGGCCATTAAGGCCCGCTGTTGCTTTTGAAAGAGGAAGCTCTGAAAAATCCGCTCCTTGGCTGTTTCGGCCTTAGCGGGATCTGTTTCCACCTGGCGGGTGACGAGGGCCTGCGCCTCAGCATATTCAGAGGGCGTGAGGGCCACGGCGTCCATGACGACCAACCGGGCTTTGTTCGTCAGAATATCCTTCGCTTCCATGGCCTCAAAGGAAGACGGGGTCAAACGATTCGCTGCCAGCAGCCTGCGATAGGCTTCAGGGTCGAACGCTCCATTCTTTTGGAACTCCGTCCGCTGCATGATCGCCTTACGTAGATCTTCGTCGGAAACGGTCAGGCCCATGTCCTTGGCCACATGCAGCCACATGCGATTGTCGATGAGTTGTTCGAGCACAAATTGTTTGAGGAATTCATCCTTAATATCCGTTTGCCCCTTGTCTTTGTAGAAGCGATAGGTGTTTTCGTAGGCGCGGCGGAATTCATCCAGTGGGACGTACTGGTCCCCCACGGAGGCGACGACATTGCCGCTCTGTTGGCCGAATCCCCACCATCCCATGGTAATGACGAAAGCGAGGGCGAGAATGCCCATGATGGACTTGAGGAACCAGGGATAGTCGTGCGCTGCTTCACGTAGCAATTTGATCATCGAGACCCGCCTTCTTCGTCGGCTTGGTTTCGTGGATTCTACTCAGACACCGGCTGGAAAGGCAAGAGCATCCGAACGGCGGCGACGAGCGCGGGAAGATTGTGACTTTGTTTGTGCGGATCAGAGAGATTTGCTATAGTGTGAACCAATCGGAGAGATCTTCATTGGCGGAAGGGGCAACCGGGCAAAGCCCATTTCAACGGGGCGTCTATCCGAAAGCCCAGGTGTTGAATCGGTTCATCGCCAAATTGATCGATCTTTTAATCGTGGCTGCGGCGAGTAAATTGGTCCCGCCGGTTGGTGTCCTTGCCGGACTTGCCTATATATTGCTGGCCGACGGCTTTGGAGGCGGTCGAAGTGTCGGGAAGCGACTGATCGGGCTGCAGACAATTGTGCCCCGTGCGCGCGAACCTGCAGGATTTCGGGAGTCGATTATTCGCAATCTGCCCTGTGGCCTTGCCCAATTGGCCTTCGAAATACCCTATGTAGGATGGATCGGCTGGGGGGCAGTCCTCTCGCTCGAAGCGTTATTGGTGGTCGGGAATGAACAGGGTCGCCGGTTAGGCGATGAGCTCGCGAAGACGCAGGTGCTTGAGAGTGGACAGCTGGAAATGCCGGATTGAATGAAAAGGTCGCTGCTGGTCGCATGAACGGCTTGAAGGGAGTGTCCTAGTGGGCTTCATGAGTGACATGTTCGGGTGGTTCTCGAACGATCTGGCGATCGATTTGGGTACAGCGACGACTCTGGTCTACGTTCAGGGGAAGGGCATTGTCCTCAATGAACCTTCGGTCGTGGCCGTCGAAAAGAAGACCGAACGTGTGATGGCCGTCGGCGCTGACGCAAAACGCATGTTGGGCCGCACCCCCGGCAATATTCTCGCGGTCCGTCCGATGAAGGAAGGCGTCATCGCGGATTTCGAGAAAGCCGAAGCAATGCTGAGTCACTTCATTCAGAAGGCCCACAATCGGACGGCATTCGTGCGGCCGCGTATCATTATCGGTGTGCCATCGCGGATCACTCAAGTGGAACAACGTGCCGTGCGCGACTCTGCCGAATTGGCGGGCGCTCGTGAAGTGTACTTGATTGAAGAGCCGGTGGCGGCAGCGATTGGTGCGGGACTGCCCATTACCGAGCCGTCCGGCAACATGGTCGTGGATATCGGCGGCGGCACGACGGACATTGCGGTCATCTCGCTCGGCGGCATTGTGTACAGCGAGTCGGTCAAGGTGGCCGGCGACCGAATGGACGATGCCATCATGAACTACATCAAGAAGAAATATAATCTCCTCATCGGGGAGCACATGGCCGAGCGCATTAAGTTTGAGATCGGCTCGGCCTATCCATTTGAGGAACGCAAGACCATGATGATCAAAGGGCGCGATCTGATTTCCGGCATCCCTCGAACCTTGGTGGTGGATGATGCGGAAGTCAGAGAGGCGTTGCAGGAACCCATTGGAACGATTGTGAATGCCATCAAGGTGGCGCTCGAAAACACACCACCTGAATTGGCCGGCCCCTCACCTCCGTGGTGCTGGGGGTCGGGAAGATTCTTGACGAGTTGGATCTCCTTCGCAAGGTATCGGTCATGTCGCAGTGCAGTACCGCACGATGATCTCCATCCTGAGAGTGGATGGCTATATCGCGCTCGACATACGGTACCAGACGTCTCGCCATAGTGCTGTTCGCCCTCTTGCTCGTCGCCCTCTTCCTGCTTCCTAGTCAAAGCCAAGGGTTGCTGCAGTACCTCGGGGGACCGCTCGGACAGATCCTCAGTCTTCCCCTCGCAGCGTTCTCCTCTCTCGACCGCGGCATTTCAGAAACCTGGGATGGATACATCGCTCTGCAGGGTGTACGCGAAGAGAATCGCCTGCTCCGTCGAGAGATTGAACTGCTCCAAGGACAGAATAATCAGTTGCGTAACTCCGTGGCGGCGACGCTGCGCTACGAAACCTTATTGAATTTTAAACAACAATCCTCCTCTCGTACCGTGGCGGCTCAGGTGATCGGAAGAGACGCCACGAATTGGTACCGCGGCGTCATTCTCAATAAAGGCGAAAATGACGGCGTCCGTGCGGAAATGGGCGTGGTCACTCCCGCCGGCGTGGTGGGTCGAATCGTGAAAACTAATTCTGCCTCCTCCGTGGTCTTGTTGGTCACCGATCCCAACAATGCCATTGCGGGCCTAGTGCAGCGGACTCGCGATGAAGGTATCGTCGAAGGCACGAGCCATGGGCGTGCCCGCCTCAAATACATTCCGCTCTTGTCACGCGTTCAGCCGGGCGACCGCGTGGTCACGTCGGGGCTGACGGGGGCCTTTCCACGGGGCTTGGCCGTCGGTGGACTGACACAGGTCGAAAAGTCAGAAGGAGATTTGTTTCAGTCTGCAGAAATCGAGCCGGAGGTCGATTTGTCAAAACTGGACGAAGTACTTGTCATTACCGCGCCCTATGAGGATGCCGAGGCCGCGCAGAAACTCTTGCAGGAGATCCACGGAGATCGAAAGAGGCCATGAAGTTTCTGTTGTACGCCTTGCTGGCGCTGGCGGTGGTGCCTTTCCAAACGACGTTATTGCATTACGTCAGTATCCTTGGTGTGCGACCTGATCTCGGTCTGGTCGCGGCCTGCCTTGTGGGTTTCCTCGGTGGAGAGCTTGATGGTTTGATCCTTGGCCTGATTTTGGGTTGTTTTCAGGATATGCTGTCGGCCGGGGATCTCTGGATCAATGTGGTGACAAAGGGCGGTGCCGGGTTTCTTGCCGGTCTCGCCGGCCGCCACATGGCCCATATTACGCCGGCCGTGCTGACGGTGGGCCTGGTGATTATTTCGTGCCTGTCCAGCGGAGTGTTCCTCTACGCGATGAATCCAGCCGGTATCGATGAGATCTGGATGGGAGTCCGTTCGACTGTCCTGGTCCAGGCCGCCTTTGACGCTGCCCTCGGAGCAGGTCTGTACCTGATATTCCGGCGACGCTGGTCGGATGATCGAATGGTCACCGACGGGGCGCTATAGGCGCATGCAGGCCTGGCTACAGAGTGAGGGGGCTGAGGGTGACTCGTGATAGGATTTAACGATTCCGACCTCCTTGATCTCCAGCGGCGGTTAGTGATTCTCCGCGTAGGCCTGCTGTTGGTCGTTGCGCTCCTCGCCTTGCGACTGTGGCACCTACAAATTCGGGAAGGTCCTTATTATCGGGATCTGTCCGAGAATAACCGAACCCGCTCAGTGGTGCTTGAACCAGCCCGCGGCCTTATTTTTGACAGGAACGGGATATTATTGGCCAACAATGTGCCGAGTTTCGCGTTGTATGTCACGCTTGAAGATGTCAAGGATCGTCAGGGCCTGATTGCGCAACTGGCCGCGTTACTCAACTTGGATCCAGAGGTCATTCAGAAGAAGCTGTCCCTCGGCAAGGGGAGTAAGCTGCAACCGCGCAAGATCAAGGATCGTTTGACGTTGCGTGAGGCGACGTTGATCGAGTCCCATCGATTGGATCTCCCGGGCGTAATGGTTCAAGTGGAGTCGCAACGGAATTACCCAGGCGGGGTGGTCGCCGCGCACCTATTGGGGTATGTGGGAGAAGTGTCGGCGGATCAGCTTGAGCGGGCGGACTTTGCGGATCTCCACCAGGGCAGCATTGTGGGGCAGTATGGGGTCGAAAAGACGTTCGACCGGCAGGTGCGCGGGCGGGCGGGGCAAAAGAGTGTGGAAGTCGATGCGCTCGGCCATGAGAAACGGGCTGTGGTGGCAGAAAAGCCGATGGCCGGCGACGATCTGTATCTGACCATTGATATCCGGTTGCAAAAAGTCGCCGAGGATCTCTTAGGCGAAGAGACGGGCGCTATCGTCGCCTTGGATCCTACCACCGGCGATGTCCTGGCGATGGCGAGCCGGCCGGGGTTCGATCCGAATATGTTGTCGAAGGAATTGACAAACAAACAATGGGTTGAAATCGTTCAAAATGAAGGTCGGCCGCTGAATAACCGCGCGACGCAGGGCCAGTATCCCCCCGGTTCGACATTCAAAGTCGTGATGGCCGCCGCGGCCCTTGAGTCCAACACGGTGACGCCTTCGACGATGGTCCGGTGCAACGGCGGATATCAGTTCGGCAATCGCTTATTTCATGATTGGAAGCCGGGCGGCCATGGCTCGGTCGATATGAATCAGGCATTGATTCATTCATGCGACGTCTATTTTTACACCGTGGGTCAGCGCATGGGGATCGATACTATAGCCGAATACGCGAAGCAGTTCGGCCTCGGGCAGGAGACAGGAGTCGAACTGGGGTCGGAGCGCGTGGGGATCGTCCCCTCCACGGCCTGGAAACAGAAGGCGAGAAATCAGCCCTGGTATCCGGGTGAAACCATTTCTGCCGCCATTGGACAAGGGTATGTGACCGTGACGCCCTTGCAGATGGCGAGTGTGATCGGTACCGTGGCGAACGACGGTCTGTCCATGAAGCCCCGCTTGGTTCAGGCCGTGATGA
This sequence comes from Nitrospira sp., assembly GCA_021323395.1. Classification (GTDB taxonomy): domain Bacteria; phylum Nitrospirota; class Nitrospiria; order Nitrospirales; family Nitrospiraceae; genus Nitrospira_A. The sequence goes on along the minus strand of JAJONL010000020.1, from coordinate 51,101 downwards.
ATCGGGCGACCGGAGAGCGGGCTGAGTTCCCGCCGACGGTTCGTGGCAAGGTGTCAGTGAAGCCAGCGTCCATTGCCTTGATCAAGGAGTCATTGACCGACGTCGTGACGAAGGGGACCGCGACCAGAGCGAAGTCAGCCCTGGTAACGATTGGAGGCAAAACCGGGACGGCCCAGACGGCGGCTTTGCGCACCGGTCCGGAAAAGGATATCCCCAAGAAGTTTCGCGACCATGCATGGTTTGTGGCCTTTGCTCCCGTGGACGCGCCGCGCATCGCTGTGGCCGTTCTAGCCGAGCACATGGGCCATGGAGGTTCCGCGGCTGCCCCCTTGGCGAAGGAAGTCATCGAAACCTACGTCAAAGCGTACCCCCAGGTCCTCAAGGGAACGTCCGCCGGTGGCGGGGCGAAGTCGGCAACTGCATCACGGCCGAAGACCTCATGATTGATCGTGTGATCGACAGTCGAGGGATGGATAGTTTCGATCTCCGTTTCATCGGATTGATCGCGATTATCCTGTCTGTGGGGGTCTTGTCGATCTATAGCGTCACCCATTCTCAAGACACCACCTTTCCATTTTATCTCAAACAACTCGTCTGGATTCTGTTGGGAACGATCGCATTTCTGGTTATGTACCTGTCGGATTATCACAAGATCGCCCGTCTGGCCTATCCGACCTATGCGGTGATCTTGATCTTGTTGGCGGTCGTGCTGGTGATGGGCAAGTCGAGCCGCGGCGCCCAGCGATGGATTCCGATCGGACCGTTTGCCTTTCAGCCTTCCGAGTTTGCCAAGCTCGTGTTGGTCCTGGTGCTGGCCAACTACTATTCACGGGTCTCTCGTGTGGGCTGGCTGCAGCGTGTCGTCGTGCCGGGTTTGATCGTGCTGCCGGGCCTGTTGCTGATTTTAAAACAGCCCGATTTGGGTAGCGGACTGAGTTTTCTCGCCGTCTACGCCGCCATGCTGTTGATGGTCGGGGTACGCTCGAAAGCATTGGGCATCATTTTGTTGCTCTCCGTGATGTTATTTCCATTTGTATGGGAAATGGTGTGGGCCTCGCTGCATGATTACCAGCGCCAGCGTGTCATGGCGTTTGTCGATCCGGACTACGATCCGGGAGGAAAGGGTTATCACGCGCTGCAATCCAAAATTGCGATCGGCTCAGGAGAATTGTCTGGAAAGGGCTTGTACGGGGGCACGCAGAGCCAGCTCAAGTTCCTGCCGGAGGGACATACCGATTTTGTGTTTGCCGTCTATGCCGAGGAGTGGGGCTTTGTCGGAGTATTGGTGCTGTTGGCCCTCTTTATCGCGCTGATATGGGTCTCGCTGGAAATAGCGGCGCGCGCGAAAGACACGTTGGGAGCTTTGCTCGCTGCCGGCATTGTGGCGATGTTGTGTTTTTGCGTAGTGGTCAATATCGGGATGACTGCCGGTATGTTTCCCATCGTCGGAATCCCGCTGCCGTTAGTCAGTTACGGAGGCAGTGCGACCATCATGACCATGGCTTCGTTAGGTTTGTTGCTCAATGTAAAGCGACGACGGTTGACCCTGTTCTACTAGGCGATGCCTGGACAGCGGTTGATTGGGTATGAAATAACCATAGGAATCAGACCGGCGCCGGACCACCGGCGAGACGAGAAAGAACCCGGGCCGTGCGTCCGCGTTCGTCTGCCGATCCGCTCGATCTGAGTGTAAAGGAGTGTGTATGGGTGTGGAGATAGCGATCAGTATAGCGCGGGAAGAAACCCGCGTGGCGGTGCTGGATAATGGGGTCGTCACGGACCTCTACGGCGACCGCGCCAAAGATCAGGACTTTGTAGGGAATATTTACAAAGGACGGGTGGCCAAGGTATTGCCCGGCATGCAGGCGGCATTCATCGATATTGGATTAGAAAAAGCCGCGTTTGTGCATGTCTCCGATCTGTCCATGGATTCAGAGTCCGGGGATACCCTGGTTGAAGGGGATGACGACGATAATAAGGATTCGGAAGTTCCCAAGCCGAAACGCCAAAATTCCAAACCTATTGAGGAACTGCTGTCCGAGGGCCAGGAAGTCATGGTGCAAATTTCCAAAGGGCCTATCGGCACCAAAGGGTCTCGGGTGACCACCTACGTGTCATTGCCGGGGCGGTATTTGGTGTTCATGCCCACCGTCGAGCATATCGGTGTCTCCCGGCGCATCCCTCGAGATGAAGAACGCGCCCGCCTGAAAGAAATCATGAAACGCGCCCGCCGGCCGGGATTCGGCTACATCGTTCGAACAGTCAGTGAAGGCGTGAAGGAAGAGGAACTCCGGTCCGATGTCGAGTTTTTGCATGTCTTATGGCAGGACGTGTTGACCAAGCGTGACCAACAGCCGGCTCCCAGCTTGCTGCACAGCGATTTGAGTTTGAGTTTCCGGGTGGTGCGTGATCTCTTCGGCCGCCGCGTGGACCGGCTCTTGATCGATAATCGTGAAGAGTACAACGCGATTAAGAACTTCGTGCAACGGTTTTCACCGGAACAAACATCGCGCATCCATTTTTACGATAAAGAGGAGAGCCTGTTCGATTACCTGGGTGTCGAGCAGGAGATTGCTCGCGCCATGAGCCGCAAAGTGTGGCTCAAATCAGGCGGCTATTTAGTGATCGATCACACTGAGGCGATGACGGTGATCGACGTCAACACAGGCCGGTTTGTCGGCAAACGCGATCAGGAAGAGACGATCCTGCGGAACAATCTGGAAGCGGCGCGGGAAATTGCCTATCAGGTTAAGTTGCGGGGTATCGGCGGCATTATCATCGTGGACTTCATCGACATGGAGCGGGAGAAGAATCGCGACAAGGTCTACCATGCTCTGGTGGATGCCATGGCCGCTGACAAAGCGCGCACCCGGGTTTCCAGGGTATCGGATCTCGGATTGATCGAAATTTCCCGAGAGCGTGTGCGGGAAGACCTGCTGCGATCGCTCTCCGAACCTTGCCACTACTGCGACGGGCGCGGATATACCAAGTCTCCCATGTCGGTGGCCTACGAAATTTTTCGAGAGGTCCGACGGTTGGGGCACGAGATTGAGCAGCAGCGGGTTGTGGTGGGAGCGCATCCCGCGGTTGCGCTTCTCCTACAAGAACAGGAGCAGCCGGGCGTCGAAGAACTCGAGCGGCGATATGGCGCGAAAATCTTGATCACGCCCGATGAGCGGTTGCACCTCGAACAGTTTGATTTGGTGGTGATGTAGATCGGTGCATGCAGCTATGCCCCTCGTGCGCGTTATTTGCTTCTGCAGCATGGTGGCGAGCATCGTACCTTCCATGCGTGATGGGCTGAGACGAGAGTGAATACCCGATCTCTTCGCCCCTGGTTTATGTTGCGCGCCATCCCGGGCGTAGGCGATGCCATCCTCCTCAAGCTGGTGCAGTCATTTGGGACGCCGGACTCGGTTCTGGGAGCCGCCTCAGCGGCGTTGGAGGAAGTCGGCTGCCGTCCCCAGTTGATCGAAGCCATTCAACGGGGTCCCGACGCGGCCGAGTTTCGGCAAATCGATCAAGAATTGACTCAACTGGAGCGTCGGCAGGTGGCGGTGCTGACGTACCTGGATCCCGACTATCCGGCTCCTCTCCGGACGATCCCCGATCCTCCCCCCCTGCTGTATCTTCAGGGCACCTTGCGGGAAACCGATCGTCACGCCGTGGCGATCGTGGGAACGAGGAAGGTGAGTGCGGCTGGGCGGGAGCTGGCCGAAGAATTGGCCCGCGATCTCGCGGCCATGGGATTCACCATCGTCAGTGGTCTTGCACGAGGGGTCGATGCGGCTGCGCATCGTGGCGCCATCGCGGGGAAAGGGCGAACGCTCGCCGTGATGGGGTGCGGCCTGGATCGGACGTATCCAACGGAGCATCGACAACTGCGACAGGCGATCGCTCACCAAGGGGCCGTCTTGTCGGAGCTGCCGCTCGGAGCTGCGCCTCATAGTTACCATTTTCCCCGGCGTAACCGCCTCATCAGCGGGCTTGCATTGGGCGTCGTGGTGACGGAAGCCGCCATCGAAAGCGGCTCACTCATCACGGCACGATTGGCGGGTGAACAGGGGAGGGAGGTCTTCGCGGTGCCTGGATTCGTGAAGGCCGACAATAGTCGCGGCCCCAACAGTCTGATCAGAGATGGCGCGAGATTGGTGGAATCGGCGCGCGACGTGGTCGACGAATTGCGGCCGCAGCTCGACGCGGCATTTCGTCGTCGGCTTGACGAGCGAGTGGAAGCGCGTCCGGAGTCGCACCTTCAGTTGGGAACACAAGAGACGCTGGTGTATGATGCCCTGAATGCAATGCCGCAGTCGGTGGATGAGGTGATTCGACGAACGGGTCTCGCCGCGTTTCACGTGACGCCGATTTTGCTTTCGTTGGAATTGAAGAATTGCATTCGCCAGTTGCCCGGCCTTCAGTATGTGCGGCTCTCGAGCGGGACGCGATGAGAGATGGAGGCTGACAGCTACGCGATATTTGTTATAGTGGGTATGGTACTGTGCAGTGGTGAGGAACGCGGAACCCCATGGCTAAATCTCTGATCATCGTTGAGTCTCCAACCAAGGCGAGGACTATTACCAAATACCTCGGTCGAGGCTATTCCGTCATGGCCTCCGTCGGCCATGTCAAAGATCTTCCCACAAGCAAGCTGGGCGTTGATCTGGAACACGATTTTGAGCCGCAGTACGTGACGATCAAGGGTAAATCAAAAGTTCTGGCCGACATCAAGAAGAAAGCCCGGGAAGTGGATACGGTCTTTCTGGCGCCGGACCCTGACCGCGAAGGCGAGGCGATTGCCTGGCATATTGCACAGGAACTGGATGGCAAAGGAAGAAAGAAGGGAAGCAAGATCTTCCGAGTCCTCTTCAATGAGATTACGGAGGCGGCGATCAAGCGCGCGCTAAAGAGCCCCGGTGAAATAGACTTGAAGCTCGTGCAAGCCCAACAGGCGAGACGGGTGCTCGATCGTATCGTCGGCTATCAAGGCAGTCAGCTGCTGTGGAAAAAGGTACGCCGCGGCCTCAGCATGGGGCGTGTCCAATCCGTGGCGGTGCGGTTGATTTGCGATCGTGAAAACGAACGCGACGCCTTCCGATCTGAAGAATATTGGTCGATAGTGGCCCTCTTGGCAGGAGAAAATCCTCCACCTTTTGAGGCGAAGCTGCATTCCATCAACGAACAGGATGCGGATATCGGAACGGCTGAGCAGGCGCAGCAGATTCTCAATGCCGTACAAGGCAAGTCTTTTCTGGTCCAGTCGATCGAACGCAAAGAGAAGAAGCGCAATCCCGTCGCGCCGTTCATTACCAGCCGGCTTCAGCAGGAGGCCGCAAGGAAGCTGCATTTCACGCCCAAAAAGACCATGACGCTCGCGCAGCAGTTGTACGAAGGGGTTGAAATCGGATCGGAAGGGGCGACGGGCCTGATCACTTACATGAGGACCGATTCACCGCGCATTTCACAAGAGGCGATGGAAGATGCGAGAGTCGTGATTCGAGAGCGGTTCGGGTCGGAGTATTTGCCCGCCGCGCCCAACGTCTATAAAACGCAAAAAGCGGCTCAGGAAGCGCATGAAGCCATACGGCCGACCTCTGCCGGTCGTGACCCTGAAACGATCCGGCAATATCTCGAACAGGATCAATATCAGCTGTACAAATTGATCTGGAACCGCTTCATCGCTTCGCAAATGGTGCCGGCGATTCTGGATGTGACACGTGTGAACTCGACGCCGGTGGGAACACCGGATCGCTATGTGTTTCGCACGACGGGCACAGTGGTCAAATTCGCCGGCCACACGGCCGTGTATTTGGAGGGAACCGACCGGGAATTGCCTTCGCAGAAGCCTAAAAGTGAGGCGGAGACTGATGAGGAATCGGACCGGCAGCTTCCCGTGCTCACAGAAGGCGAGATGTTGCGCCTGGCGGCGCAGGAGAGCCAGACTCTGCCGGGCCTTGTTTCCAAACAACACTTCACTCAGCCGCCTCCACGCTACAATGAAGCGCTGTTGATTCGTGAGTTGGAAGAAAAAGGCATCGGACGCCCATCCACCTATGCGTCCATCATCTCCACGATCCAAGACCGAAAATACGTAGAAAAGGTCGAGGGCCGTTTTTTACCGACCGAAACAGGGCGGACCGTCAACGATTTTCTGCTGAAGGGATTTCCGGACCTCCTGGATACCGAATTTACCTCCCACATGGAAGAACAGCTCGATGAGGTGGAAGAAGGCACGAAGCCTTGGGTCGCGGCGGTCCGGGAGTTTTATGCCCCTTTCGTGAAAGACTTGGAGCTGGCTCAGGGTATTCCTGGACCGAAAGACATTGTCGAGCCACCCACGAACATTCCCTGCGAAAAATGCGGCCGCATGCTGGAGATCAAGTGGGGACGGAATGGGAAGTTTCTGGCCTGTCCCGGCTATAAGGACGATCCTCCCTGCAAGAATACGCAAAACTTTGAGAAGCTGCCCGATGGGACGATCAAGATCGTTCCCAAATTGGAAGAAACGACGGACGAGAAGTGTGAAAAATGCTCGAGCCCTATGGTGGTGAAATCCGGCCGCTTCGGCAAGTTCCTGGCCTGTTCAGCCTACCCTGAATGCAAGACGACTAAACCGATCGCCTTGGGGGTCAAGTGCCCTCAGCCCGAGTGCGGGGGAGATCTCGTGCAGAAGCGCACGAAAAAAGGGCGAAACTTCTACTCCTGCAGCCGCTATCCACAATGTGAATTTGCACTATGGGATCGTCCCGTCAACAAGGCCTGTCCCACCTGTCAGGCGCCATTTCTCATTGAAAAGGTCAGTAAGCAGACCGGGCGTTCCGTGCAATGCCGTAACGAGGAGTGCGGCTATCGCGACGCCGGATGATCCGTTCTCCTTCCAAATCTGCGTCCGTTTATAAGCGTCCTTGAGTCATTGGCGAGTCCTCATCTCCGGCATAGGGCCTTCTGCCTGTTGGCGGTCCGCCGTCCCCTCGGAAACAATCGACATTGAGATCTGTTTTCAGCGAAGTTGAGAATGGTAGTCAAATATACGTAACTTAAGACTTGACAATGCCCGTCGGTTCTTCATACACATAGAAGTGAATTTTTACGTCACCGTGGCGAGCGACCGATGAGGTTGCTTGCGAGGCGATAACTGTTCTGTCGGAAGGAGGGAACGATGAAAGCTAAGCAGGGCGTAATTGAGATCCTTAACAAGATTCTGACGGCGGACCTGACCGCGATCAATCAATATTTTGTGCATGCCAAGATGTGCTCGAATTGGGGCTATGATCGGTTGCATCATCATGTACGGCAACGCTCCTTCGATGAAATGAAGGATGCCGAAGAATTGATCGAGCACATTCTGTATTTGGAAGGCGTACCGAACTTGCAACGCATGAATACCGTGCATGTCGGCGAAACCGTTGCTGAGCAATTCAAGGCGGATCTGAAGGCTGAACAGGAAATGCTGAGTCTCTTAAGCGAGGGAGTGGTCCATTGCACCAAGGTCGGCGACTTCACGACCCGGCATATGTTCGAAGATATGGTGAAAGACGTTGATCAGCACATCGACTGGATTGAGACGCAGATGGAAACCATCAAGCAGGTGGGTCTCGAGATGTACCTGGCTGAGCAGATCAAGAAAGAAAGCTAACCAGAATTATGAGAGCGAAGGCAGGAGTCGTCGAGTTTTTAAATCAAGTCTTAAAGTCGGAGTTGACGGCGGTCCATCAGTATTTGCTCCATGCGGCCCTGTGTAAACATTGGGGCTATGCACGTCTTCACGAGCATTTTGGACATCTGGCCGGCGAGGAGGTCAGCCATTCTTCAGGTCTGATCGATCATGTGCTGTATTTGGAAGGCACTCCTGATGTGGAGCATCTCGATCAGATTGCGGGGGGGCGTACGATGGAGGACCTCCTCAAAGCGGACTTAGAATTTGAGCGTGACGATGTAGAACTTCTCCGAAAAGGTATTACCCATTGTTCCGAGGCTGGGGATTTTACGACTCGGCATCTACTCGAACACATGATGATCGATACGGAACAGCATATCGATTGGTTCGAAACGCAGTTACGGACCATTGAGCAAGTGGGATTAGCAATGTATCTGGCAGAGCACATTCAGGCCGGTTCGTCTTGATCGTCCCCGTTACTAAGGCCGACGTCTCGTAGCTAGGCGAGGTGCCGGCCGGATTCAATTCTCTCGAGGCCCCACGGGCTCTCTCCTCGAAGTTGCCGATGAACGTACGTACCGGCTGACCTCCCTTGTGCGCTGGTTTCGGGTGGATGATCAGGTTGGTGTCAGAGCCTGCGGGTGCTGCTGAGGACGAAAACTCATCGGAGAATAGCCGGTGGCACGTTTGATTGAAGGCGAATTGATCGCTGAAGCCCAATGCCGCTCAAAATCTCTGTCAGCGTGTCACCGGTCATGGCTAATAACCATCTGGCACGTTCGACCTTCTGCCGCCTGACATAAGAAGAGATCGGAGCAATACTTCTCTGAGTACCCCAGAAACCTCGCTCACACTTTGAGGGTTAGGCCTCGACCAAGGTTCCTGCCGACGTAAGAGGAGATTCGTTCAGGGAAGGCTGGAATTTTTGGCGGAGCGGATCGTTTGTGCCCCACCGAGTGCGCAAGGTTAAAGAGGTGTCACACAACCAGTCAGGAGTTCCTGTTTCGAGCGCACTCGGGCCAGACGATCGGCCCATTGCGGCGCGTGCGGTCGCAGTTCGGACGAAAGAGTTCTCAGATCGCAGTTAACGTCTCGGCTCTGAAGCGTCCGTGGGCTGTGGCGCCCTGATTCTGCCTGCAGTCTCGATGGCTCCATCGAGTGATTCAAAGGCACTTGGCCTCTTGGTTTCATCATCGAGCAGTACAGAGAAAGTTTCCAGGAGCGCCGGGTCGAACTGTGTGCCGGATGAGGCACACAGGCTGCGTCGCGCCATGTCGAGGGATTGAGATCGACCGGCAATAGCATCGAACGCGTCCGCGATGGCGAGGATCCTGGCTGACAAAGGGATGTCGATGCCTCGAAGACCGAAGGGATAGCCCGCTCCGTCCCAACGTTCGTGGTGATGAGCGATCAAGCGCGCAGATTCAGAAAGAAATGGGTAATGACTTAACATGGCGGCTCCTTCCCGAGGGTGACTCTGGATCAGTGCATATTCGTCCAGCGTGAGGGGGGTCGCCTTATCCAGCAGTCCCTCGGGAAGGGCCAGAAGTCCGATGTCGTGCAGAAGCGCCGCGTAATGTAAGTCGGTGAGCTGCTTCTTGGCCAGGCCGAGCGCGCCGGCAAGGCGCAATGCATAATAGGCGGTGCGCACACTATGACCGACATGTTGGGGAAACGGAGCCTCAATTTGCCTCGCCAATCGTCGGAGTTGAATGAGTCGGACCTGCTGCAGCGATTCATCCGACAAGCGCAGCGAATCCAGCGCAGCGAGCTGCAAATCGATTTCCTGCGCAAGTTGTGTCATGCCGTGAAGCTGAACCATCGATGAGTACATGGGGGTCTCCATAAAAACGGAGCCCAAGACCACTTTCGTGATCTCGGGCTCTGGGTATCAACCTCTGGCCGCTCACTGAACCGACAAAACATTCATTCGACGCGTTAGGACTCTTCTCCTCGTTTACCCGCCATCAGCGGCTGCCGCATGATCCACATTTCATAAAGGGGAATCCACATCATCACCAGAAAACTTGCCATCATCAGCGTGTCGCCGGTGAGCATGGTCAACACGAAGACGGGCGACACATAACTGATGAGCCATGGCGAGAGGAGGTCAAGCCCCACTCCCGCAAAGGACAGCCACGAGAGCCACTGCTTCAGCGCATGGCTGACATTGGTCAAAAACAGGACATGGACGAGAATCATAAACACCACAGGCATGGTGAACAGATGAAAGTGAGTGATCTCGGCCAATTCACGAAACGACATCGGTTCGCCGAACGTCGCATCGGATCCGCGATAATGGGCCGCAATGCCTTCCGGTGACAATCCCGTCATGCTGTGAGCCCAAAAAAATGAGAACAGAAATCCAACCAGCATTAACAGCAAAAATTGCGTATAGAGCAGCCGGATATGGCGGTCAGAATCACGGAGTTTGAACCGTTGATTGAAATTCTTCATGGTGGGACGCGCGGTCCGCTTCTTTTAGTTGTCGAAGATTGATGCGAAAAACCCTTTGTTGCCCTTGCGAGAGCCGACAGCATCACTGCCCCGTCCCGCCGGTTTCAAATAAAATTCATCGAGCAGAACGAGGACGCGCTTCACGCCTGCGCTCATGGAGCGCACAGACATGGTGGCTCCGCTGATATTGATGATGTCTTTATTGATCCGGATCGGGTCGGTCACCGTCTTACCGTCGTACTGGGAGTTGAAACGTTTCGTCCTCACTTCACTTCCCTTGGCATCACGAAACACGAGAAGTTCCACGTCGGTACAGGTTCCGTTGGCATCTACCCCGACCATATAGGTCATGGGCTTATATTTGCCGATTGTATGATGAACCATGGCGTAGCCGTCGACTTTGTCGCCGGTTTGACCGATGTACAGCTCAAACGAATCTTCTGGAAATTTCCATCCGATCCGTTGTTCGATCAGTTCTTTCTTTTCGGCGGTGAGCTGGAGCAATTCCTTGCGAACGCGCTGAGACTTCGGAAGGACGGCCTTCAGGGCCTCTTCTTCGGTCATAAACTCCTCGTATTTGAAGTCGTCATCCTTCAGAAATCGACGCAACTCGTTATCCCAAACCTTCTCACCGGCAAGGGCTGGAAGCGTTGAGGAGATGAACATGACCGACACGGCGATGGTGCGGAACGCACTCAGGTGACTGAACATCCGTGCTCCTTTAGTTTGGAATCAAGCCGGCTCTGCACGTCGTGCATAACGTCTGCCGAGGGATCGGTGTCGGTCCAGCCGAAGAGCCGAGAGCCCCCACGAAAAGCCCAACGTTGTCGTTCTTCAATGAAGCTGACCTTTGTGACATCCTCAAGTCGTTTCACGATAAGAGAAATACGGGACCGATCTTTGTTGTCTCCCAAGTCGCGTTGGAGGGCGCCAAAGGTCCGTCCCGGCATAGGTATTTCCAGCCAAGCCGTGTCAATTACACCTGCATTCTTATCCTGTCGGGTGATCGAACGATCTTTGATCGCGTCAAGTGCAGCTTCCCAGGCATGGTCGTAGCTACAGACGGCAAATCGATCCTGCATGCCGCCTAGTGATGCGCAGGCGCTCAGGAGGCTGGAGATGAGGAAACATGGGAGTCGGCGAAAATGTCGTGTCATGTCATTGCCTGGTCCTCGTCCAGGCCTCCCTGAGGGAGGCCTGGACGAGGAGCCTGTTAGAAGTAGGTAGCCGCTTGAATGAGGAATCCGTTTCCATTTAGCGGACTGCCTGCATTGCCGAGATCTCCGGCATTGACCAGCCCTTTGGCGTCCTTCTGGGTATTGAACTGCCAGTCGAATTTAATCACAGTGTCTTCGATCGGTCGGAAGTTGAGGCCGAGGGTCAAGCGCTCAAGTTTCCGCTGGCCTCCCAGCGCGTTTTGCTTGGTGCGATCGTCGGTGTCGGTATTGACCTGTTCCCACCGGACGACTGCCGTAAAAGTCGACGCATCCGTGAATCGGCTGGGCGCCCATTTTTTCAGGAACTCCGGCATGAAATGGTAGTTCCCCTGAATGTAGTACCCTTGCATCCCGGCCGGTCCGATGCCTCTGCCGGCTACTCCAGTCGCATTGTTGTTGCTGATTCTCGTCCAGGCTGATTCTCCGATGATCTCGAACGGGCCTCTCTGAAGAGTCCAGTCCAATGCGAACATATCGATGTAGCCGGTGCCCACGGCGCCGGCTGAAGGCTTGTAGGCGCCATGGTAACCGGAGCCTGCGACTTCAATGCCGAGCCTCGGGCTGAACGCAACGCGGCCGACGACGGCCTTGTTATCATCACGATCCCGGGAGACGCTGCCGCGGGCGTTCCGCACGCCGAGGTCAGTAATACCGCCGGCTGTCTGGCTCATGCCATTGACGGCGTAGACTTCGTAGTCCAGCTTGGACCGTGAGGACGGATATAAGGTGCCGTAGATGCCGGCTCCGGCTTCAAACCAAGTGCTGGGGATTACAATCCGGGACACCATCGGTCGATCGACGAGGTCGTTCAACGGCGAGTCATGCAGCAAGTTGAACTTGCCAACCGGCATCAGCAGAATTCCTGCCCGGAGATTGATGGCTTCGTTGACCAGGTAATCCAACTGAGCGAACTCGATCTGCATGGAGCCGTCGCCGGCCTGCGGAGCATTGGTCCCTCCGCGCTCGATTTCAATTTCCGTCGCGAACTTAATGTGCTCGGTAATGTCTGCATAAATGAAGGGCACCAGCCGTTGCTGGCCAAAGGAATTGCGGCTCGGGTTGTCCAAATTCTGGCGTGAAAGGTTGTTGTACATCACATCGGCATACCCACCGACCGTCGCTTTCGGCGCGCTCAAAAATGGTTTGGCATAAATCAGCTTGCCGGATCCTGTCGATCCAAACCCCAATGGGATCTTTTCTTCTCCCGGTCGTTCGACGCGAATGTCGGTGATGGGACCGGACGCGACAGGATATTGTGAGGCCGGCGCGACGCCTTCTTCTTGAGGCATGACCCTCTCGCGACGGTCACGTTCTTGCAGCCGTTTTTCCACCGCTTCGTCGACCAATCTCTTGATGTCCTCCGGGGTCATATCTTCTGCCAATATCGGCATGGCCGGTAGAGCAGCCAGAACGAGAGCCCCGAGGATTGCCCGCATCTTCATGGGTATCCTCCGTCCGCGAGTAAGGTTGTGGTTTGACTCGGGACGCAAAGGTCTCTGGTCTGTACTGAGTATGTGGGTAAGATCGAAGTCTCGGATGTTTGCCTGTGAGGAGGCCTCCTTTCATAGGTCGAATCATGCCGTGACGGTGCCCCAGCCTTCGATTGAGGTGAACGGAATCACCACGATGCGCTTGCAGCGTTTACATTTCAGTTCAAGACCTTGAACACACACCTTGGCGATGAGCTGGCCACATTCGCAGCGAGTCTCGTTGGTGCGGCAGGAAGAAGCCGGCGTGTTGTTGATCATCATGACGTAAATGGCTCGTATATGAAATTGAGAACGATTATTGATATCTCGCTGGCTGTGGCAATGTCAAGTCTGATTCTGGAAAAATTTCAGCGTCTGCCCGGCGTGCATTCCTATCCCGGGTTACTTATAATTTGCCCATGCCACGACGTAGGCTTCAGCTCTTCTGGTTATCGGACAGCGCACCCCATCCGAACGCCGTCTCCTGCCCGCAGGTGAAGCCGCGACCGCGGTTCTCTCCTCCTCTCAGAACCGGAGCCCCGGTTCCATGAAATGTTTCACTATCCCCGATATCCAGAATATTTTCAGCGTCATGTTCGATAGATGTGTTCTCGTGTGGAAGGGATATGGCGTCGCAATTCTGAGTGGTCCCATCGTCGCCGTATTATTGTCGTCGGGATGCGCGGCAGGAAATGCGGTGTCGGCTCCTGTGGTCGTGAAACGAACCCAGATGCATATGGGAACGCTGGTGAGTGTGACGGCTGTCGGCTCAAGCCGGGAGGTGGCACAAGGGGCTGCCTCGGCAGGGTTTCAAGAAATACATCGCTTGGAAGGGTTGCTCAGCACCTGGATCGCGACCAGCGAACTGTCTCAGGTCAATGCGGCGGCTGGAAGGAAAGCCATCACCATCAGTCCGGATACCATGAGTATCCTGAAAGCGTCGATCGAAATAGCTCGCTTGACAGAAGGAGGTTTCAATATTCTCGTGGGCCCGGCGGTGGAGGCCTGGAGCGTGTTAGACCGGCAAGAGGTGCCCTCCGATGCGCTGTTACGGGCGGTTCGCCCGCTCACGGATCTGAGATCGCTGCATCTTGATGTCGCACAGAGAACGGCCTATTTAGCCAGGATCGGCATGCGCGTCGATGTGGGCGGGATTGGTAAAGGCTATGCCGCGGATATGGCGGTCGCTGCTATGCAAAAGGCCGGCGCAACTGCGGGAGTCGTCGCCTTGTCCGGAGATATCAGGACGTTCGGCCGGCTTCCGAGCGGTGCGAAGTTTCCATTCGGCATTCGGCATCCGAGGCAAGAGGATGTTGTGCTCGCGTTTGTCGAGCTCCAGGATGAAGCGATCTCAACGGCGGGTGACTATGAGCGCTATTTCGAACGGGATGGCGTGCGTTATCATCACATTCTTGATCCGGTCACGCTGCAGCCGGCACGTGACTGTCAAAGTGTCACGGTAATCGCTCGCACTGGGACGACGGCCGATGGGTTGGATACCGGCATCTTTGTGATGGGGCGAGAGCGTGGACTGGCGCTGATTGAACGATTGCCGGGGGTCGGTGCGGTGGTTGTGGATCGCGACGGTAAGGTGTGGGTCTCTTCGTATCTCAAAGGAAGGGTCAGGATCAATGATATCCGCCAGTAATCTTCTCGATGGCATCCGTTCTGGTCTGGATTCGATATTGTCTCGCTTCGCCGGAATTCGGGGAGGAACCATCATCAGCGGTTCGGTCATAGTCGGACTCATCACGCTGGGGGCATGCAGTTCCGACGCCAAATACTTCCAGGACAGGGTCAACGAGGTGACGCAAGCCGCGGTCGGCAAGCGTTATGGAGCGCCGCACAAGGTGCAATCTTCCTTAGATGGGAACGTGATTTGGACTTATTTCGAGCGGGGCAGCGGGACGGCGGGTTTTAGCGGGCAGGTGCGCAAGAGCGTCTGTCAAGCCTACGTCTTGACCTTCGACAAACAAACCGTCTTGCGAGAGTGGCAGATGCAGTCCTGTGAAGGATGACGGAGGTCAGCCTATTGGCCCAGGCGATAGTTGAGGGGAATCTGCACCGTCAATGGAGATGTGTCGAGTGGTCTGGACAATGTGACCGGAGAGGCTCGTCGAAGTGTGTCCAACGCCGCCTGATCGAGTACGTCATGGCCGGAGCTTTTAGCAATCGCGACCGAGGTAATCCGCCCGTCTTCTTCGATGACAATCCGCACGATGACGCGCCCTTCCTGATGGTTCATTCGGGCCGACGCTGGATATTGTTTTAACCTGTCGATGCGGCGTAAAAGGGGGTCTGTGAGCCACCCATAGTCCGGTTTGGGGATCGTCCGAAACGGCGAATTCGATGGCGGGAGCGATCCGACTGGCGATGGTGTGTCGGCGGCTTGAGATGGGATGGGTAGAGCGGGCGAAGTGGCTGTTGGTTCAAAAACAGGGGGATCTCCGGTAGGCAGCGGGACGTTTGCTGGTGGGGGCGACTGAGATGCTGCGGATGTTTCTAAAGGCATCGATGGCGCCGGCTGAGATACAGTCTGTTCACTATCCGAGTTGCCCTCCAGGGGAAGGGCGGAGGCCGGCGTAAGTTCGGGAGCCCGTGGAGATTCGGAGTGGGGAGGCGTCAGGACTGAATGGCCAGTTCGGGGGTCACTTTTTTCGGTTGGCGCGGGTAAAGCCGGAACGACGGAAGGCCGCGCGACGGAACGCCCGTCTCTCGCCCGGTCCGATGAATGAGTTCGCAGATTCGAACTCGTTTCCCTGGACGAAGTCATGGGGGCGTCCGCAGGCGTCGGGACTGAAGCCGTACGCTGAGGGCCGATCACGGTTACGTCCCAATGAAAGGAGGATGACGAAGGAGCTAAGCTAAGTTTGGCTACGAGGACACCGCTCAGGAAGATGACACTGCCATGCAGGCACAGAGAGATGATCCATCCGCCGGTGCGGAGGCGGAACCATTCGCCGGGTATCTCCGTATGAGGGGCAGTCACAAACGCACGACCTCCAAACTCACGGATTGAAATCCCAAGCCACGGATCTCATCCACAACTGCGACAAACCGCTCCAATACGGTGACTTTGTCGGCTCGCACCACGACAAGGGACTCGCGAGGATGCGACAGGAGCACGGTCTTGAGCCCGTCAGCCGGAATCGGCCGGTCGTTTAGAAACAGGTCGCCGTCTGCGGTCAGGGTGACCACGACGGGCACATCTTTGCGATCCCCTGCTTCCTTCGCTTTTGCGAGATTGACCGGGATCTGGCCGGTGCTGATGAATGTTGCGGTGGTCAACACGATGACGAGCAATACCAGCATCACGTCCACGAGAGGGATCACATTGATCTGATTGACCTCACGCTCCATGTTGGGACCTGTACATGGTCAGAAGTTCGGCTACGCGGCGGCGTAAGACGTTGTTCATCACGACGCAGGGAATGGCGACCAGTAGGCCGACGGCGGTTGCCTTCAGCGCGAGGCTCAAGCCGATCATGATGGTATTGACGGCCATCGTGCCGGATGTGCCCATGGTGTGAAACGTCATCATGATCCCGAGGACGGTGCCCAGCAATCCGATGTACGGGGCATTCGCGGCGACCGTGCCGATGATGACAAGCCGTTTCGTGAGCGCCATTTCAAAGGTCTGCTCGTCCGAAAATTGCGCCAGATCCACACGTCGATAGTACAGCCACCGCTCGACGGCGACCGCCACCGACCACACACTCAAGGCGATCAGCAGACCGATGATTCCATATTCAACTGCATTTTTCAGCACGTCCATGTGTGGATCCTCCACCTCTCAACGTTGAGTTCTCTCAGCGGAACGCTCCGCCCATTGCACACGGCCGCATGGGCCTGCGTCGGAAAGTCGGGCCCAGAACTCCGATCAGCCGGCTAGGTATCCGTGCCCGAGCCGGGTGGCTGTGGGAATAGGACAGTATGGGTCGCCACCACTCGCAGAGCAATCGCCGTTCCCACTTCGTACATGCTCAGGGATGATTCGCTGCTGTGAACGATTTGTCCAGAGCGGAGTTGGATGGTGTATAGGTTCTCAGAGCCTTTGAATTGTCTTGCCGAAATGCGGGCATCGGCTCCCTTAGTCGGCACGATATGAATATCGTCCGGCCGAATCATGACGACCACTTTGGTTCCCGTGGGGAAATTCTTGGTATTGGGAAATTCACCGATCTCTGTGACAACCAGCTTGTTCGTGACGAGGCCGGAAATGAAATCTGCCTGCCCCACGAAGTCGGCGACGAAGGGGGTGGTCGGCAGGTGATATATTGCCTCCGGCGTATCGAATTGTTCTAGCCACCCGCGGCGTAAGACTGCCACTCGGTCCGCCATGGCAAACGCTTCGTCATGGTCATGAGTGACCAGAATCGCGGTCGTTTTGGTTTGCCGAAGAAGGGTGTGGAGGTCTTGGCGCATACGGCTCGCCATGTCGGGATCGAGATTGCTGAATGGTTCATCAAGCAGCAGCAGCACGGGACGCGGGGCCAGCGCGCGCGCCAGTGCCACGCGTTGCTGCTGTCCGCCGGAGAGCTCGTGCGGATACCGGTGTTCGAGGCCGCGTAATCCGGTCAGCGCGAGCAGATCATCGACGATGGCCTTCTGCTGAGGTCGTGAAAGATGGTTGAGGCCGAAAGCGATATTTTTCTCCACCCGCAGGTGAGGAAAGAGCGCGTATTCTTGAAACACCATGCCGATATGCCGTTGTTCCGTCGGGATCAGGGTGTCAGGTGAAGATACCAGCTGTCCCGAGAGCGCAATGTTGCCGGCGACGACCCGCTCAAATCCGGCAATGGCCCGCAGGATGGTAGTCTTGCCGCAGCCGGAAGGACCTAGCAGGCACAGGATTTCTCCCTGGAGCACCGTGAAGGTAATGTGTTCGACGGCCGGCCGGTTTGGTTCATAAGCACAGCAGACATCGCGCAGCTCCAGGACGGGTGATTGTGCAACCCGTAGGTCACCGGTCTCCGATGCAGGAACGGTTCCCTGGAGGTGATGGTAGGGTTCTGAGTCCTTCACAGGGTTCACGTGATGACTCCTCGATCGCGTCCACGCCAATCTTTGGCGACCAACAAGAGTAGCGCCGGCACACTCAACAGAACAATCAGTAGGGCGGAAGGCGCTGCCAGCTGATAATACTCCTCGCTGGCTTCCTGCCAGACGCGAATCGCCAACGTATCAAATCCGACCGGCCGCAACAACAAGGTAGCCGGAAGTTCCTTCATCGTCTGCAGAAACATTAATACCCATGCGGTGATGCAGCCGCTTTGAATAAGCGGGAGCGTGACGCGCCGGAGAGTTTCTCGGGTGGTGCAGCCTAAGGTTCGCGCGACTTCTTCGACATTGGGCGTCACCTGCTGCAACGCGGGCTCCATGGATTGGAGCCCCACTGGGATGAAATGCAAGATGTAGGCGACGAGCAACAGGATGACCGAGCCGTAGAGGGCCGGTACGAAATGGGTGAACAACACAAGAACTGCAAGAGCGGCGACAGGCCCGGGCAGCGCATACCCAGCATAGGCGGCCTGAAGACAGGCGAGGTTGAGCCGTGACGGTCGACGGCTGGCCAGGTAGGCGAGCGGCAGGCCGATCAGGACGGCCCCGCCGGCGGCGAGCGCGGACAGAAAACTACTATTCCAGATGAAGCCAAAAAACCGTGCATCCAACGCTCCCTGCGCCACGGCCGCGATGCTCCATTGAACCAGCATGACCGCCGGAATACCGAACGAGGCTCCGAAGACCAGCAGGACATAGGCCGTGATGAGGATGGTGCCGAGAATACCTTCATGGCGACGAGTCGATGTGCGGAACCGGCCGGATGTTTGATAGAAACGACTGCGCCGGCGAAACCACCGTTCGGTCACGAGAAAAATGATGGCCATGACTACGAGCAGCAGGCTTAGAATGCTGGCCGCGCTCTGGTCATAGCGGCCGGTCATTTGTTGGTAGACCGCATAGGTGAGAGTTTGATAACGGAGAAGGGAGACGGCGCCAAAGTCTGAGACGACATACAAAATCACGAGCGCGAGGCCCGCCGCGATGGCCGGACGAATCAGCGGCAACGTCACCCTCCAGAGGGTGCTCCAGGGCGGCACACCGCAGGCGCGAGCCACTTCTTCAAAGGAGACATTGAGGTTCAGAAGGGCGCTTCGAGCCAGCAGGTACACAAACGGAAAGGTGTCGAGGGCCATAATGAGCGTCACGCCGGGAAAGCTGTGGGGAGAGACGAGCTTAGCCTCAGAACCCATGATGGCTTGCCACCATTGTTCCGTCGGACCGCCCATGCCCAAGAGATGGGCATACACATAGGCCAGCACATAGGTCGGCATGGCCAATGGAAGGACGACGGCCCATTCCCAGAGTCGGCGACCGGGGAATTCATAACGCACCATGATCCAGGCCAGGGATACACCCAGTACCAATGTGGTGAGAGCGACGCTCGTGGCCAGTGACAGAGTGTTCCACAACAGTTCCGGAATGCGCGTCGACCACAGGCGATTCCAGACGGCGGGCGCGGCGGTCAGCGCGAGATACATGATGTAGCCCGTCGGCAAGACCAGAGCTGCGGCGGTGACCAAGCTCACCCATTGCAGAGGGGAAGGCGCATTGAACCTCGTGGCGGTGTTCATAAATAATGAGGAGTTCAGCGAAGGCCGACCTGCTCAATCAGGGTGAGGGTCGGCTCGCGCAGCTCGGCAAGTCGGGCCAGTGGAACGAGGGCGGCACGGAAGGCGTGCCGATCGACCAGGGCTGGGTCGGCCTTTACGTCCGGGTGAAGGGGATATTCCTTATCGAGGTCGGCGAACAATTTCTGGCCGGCTTGGGCGACCAAAAATTCAAGAAGGAGCTTCGCATTGTCGACGTGTTTCGAAGCGCGGGTCACCCCAATCCCCGAGACGTTCATAATCGCCCCCATACCGCCTTCCTGCTGATCCGGCATCAGGGCTGCGATCGGCGCGGATGGTTGCGCCGCGAGATGGCGATAGATGTAGTAATGGTTCACGATGCCCACGGCGACCTGTCCCTTGGCCACAGCCTCCACGATCTGCGAGCTTTTCTGATACACCTGCGAGCCCGCGTTCGTTTTCAGACCCTGGAGAAATTGTTTTGTCCGATCCTCTCCGAACGTCGCCTTGATGACGGATACGCCCGCTTGCAGGTATTCGCTGCCGGAATTGGGAATGGCAATCTTGTCTTTCCATTGTGGCTGAGCAAGGTCGAGCAGGGACTTGATCTGATCGGGCTTCACCAGATGTGTGTTGTAGACCACGATCCAGAATCGGCCCGAGAGCCCGATCCAGCTGTTGTCGGATGCGCGAAATTGCGCGGGAATGGCTCGTTCGACCTCGCGCATATTCATCGGCCTCAGAAGCTTCAGTTCTCGCGCATGCTCAAGGCTGCCCGCATCATTCGTCAGAAACACATCGGCGGGGGTGTGATCTCCTTCCGCTTGCAGACGGTTGACGAGCTCGGTCGTTCCCGAGGACAACAGCTCGATCTGAATGCCGCTTTTCGATTGGAATTCATCTAATACCGGTTTGATGAGCCGCTCCGCCCGACCGGAATAGACGACAAGCTTGTCCGCGCCGAACACGGAACTCGTCATGTCCTGAGAGAGACCTCCTATTCCCAGGATAAAAGTCAGTGCCAACAATACGCGACGGAATGAAGCCATGCGGCATGCCTCCAGATCTTATGACAGCCCGCTGGCCGCCTTATTTGAAATTGATAAGCCGTCTCAAGAGGATACTGGATGCGGGCGCGGTTCGTCAATGTCGACAACGGGAACAGAGGCCGTAGAGTTCGAGTCGATGTGTTTGGATGACAAAGCCGTTTTTCGTCGCGACTTCTTCCTGTAAACGTTCGATCTCACAATTCTCGAACTCTACAATGGTCCCACAGCCGGTACAAATGAGGTGATCGTGATGGCCCTTATGGGAGATGTTGTCGTATTGCGTCTGCGTACCGAAATGCCTGGCTTGGGCAATCCCCGCGTCGCAGAACAGATTTAAGGTGCGGTAGATCGTGGCCAGCCCCAGATGCGGGTCTTTCTTGGCGAGTTGGTGGTACATGGCCTCCGCCGTGATGTGTTCCTGCCGGAGAAATGCGGTCAGGATCAACTCGCGTTGGCGGGTTAACTTGAGTTGATGCTTCGCCAAGTGGTCGCGAAGCACATCCATCTCTTTCATGGTTTTAGTCATGGCGCGTCAATCGGTACGAGAGTGGCCCATTAAAGACGAAAGTGCCTTGATGGGTCAAGGGGGCGAAGACATGCGCATGCACAACGATTGACGAACAGAAATCCTCCTGGCTATAGTCCTAGCCGATTGCGGATCGTGTAAGGAGATTCAAACCGTGCGGAAACCTCATGAAATGACGATCGACAGGGCATTATTGCTCTACGTGTTATCGCAGGCCGAACCCTACGGGTTACTGAGTGATGTCAAACTCCAACAGCTGTGTTTTCTTTGTGAGCTTCAACTGTTCGGCAAGGGCGTCAAGGGGTTTCATTTCGAGTTTGTTCGATTTGCCTATGGAGCCTTCAGTCGAGATCTCGACAACGACCTCATGTCTCTCCGGCGCAAAGAGCGGGTCGAGAACTTCAGTCCTTCGGATCAGGTCCGCGATGAGGTTCTTCCCTTGCTGCTGAAGGGAGTTGAAGGAAACGACACCAATGAGAAGGTGCGCGATCTCATGCAGGCGGTGATTACAACCTATGGTCCGCAGGATGTCACCGCTATCACGCAATCCGTCGAAGCAGTGGAGTTGAGCACGCCCCAACAGCCGGAATTCAAGATTCCGATCCGCGACATTGTCTTTCATACGACGTTGTTGGTTCCTGCTCGGATTGACGTGGCGGAAGAATTTACGCTTCCGCCGAACCATGCAGCCAAGTTGAACCTTGCCATGGGATACTGACGCAATTCATTAGGCCACAAGCCACTCGCTCTTGCGTCTGAGAAGCCGGTTGGGATCTCTAGCCCGAATTATTCATGAACGTAAGGCCGACGGAGGCGTACGTGCAGTCCGTCGAGGAGGCCGAACGAGAAAAGCCTCGCCGGGCGAGAGAATCGGACGACGGAGCAGATATTCATGAATAGTTCGGGCTAGGCCTCTGTTCCAGAGGAGATTAACCTGCACCGACTTCACCTGCCGTGAAGGCCTTGAGAGATGATGGGGAAACGTGGTCAGGCTCGTCTGGGGAGGGCGAGTGCCGCCTGAATAGTGTGCAAGATCGAAGTCGTGGCAACGGGTTCGAGTAGGCAGTACTCGATCTGGAGTTCGCGCACCACCCGCCGAAATTTTTCGCCTTCTCGAGTTGGATCGTGGAGCGAAGCCGTGACAATCAGGGGCGCCAT
Source organism: Nitrospira sp. (assembly GCA_021323395.1). Taxonomy (GTDB): domain Bacteria; phylum Nitrospirota; class Nitrospiria; order Nitrospirales; family Nitrospiraceae; genus Nitrospira_A. The sequence goes on along the minus strand of JAJONL010000020.1, from coordinate 28,939 downwards.
CGGAAAGGTCTGTCGCAGTTCCACCAGGTTCTCAGGTCCCTGATCGTCGTCCGCTACAAGACGGGCTATCACGAGATCGAGTTTGGGAGTTGGGGGTTCCGCCCGGGCTGTCTGCAAGTTGGCACTGTGTCGAACGAAGTGTTCCATCCCCGGCAAAGCCAGCTCGATGAGGCGTTTGAGGTTGGGGTCGGCATTCACAACAAGGATATTGGCCATAATCCTCAAAGCAGCGATGGTGGTGGGATGGGCATGGACAGCGCAACCCTCATTGCTCGGCTGCAGGAGCGGTCGGTTTGGAAAGCGTCCGATCCGATCAACGGCTTTTCCCCCGCCCATCACGGGGCGTCAGACGAGTTGTTGATCCAAGGCATACCGCACCAGTTCAGCCGTCGTTTTCAGGCCAAGCTTGGTGAGTAGCCGTGTGCGATATGTGCTGACCGTTTTGATGCTCAGGTTCAGTTGCTCGGCAATGTTGGTCAATCGACGTCCCTGGGCAATGCATTGAAGGACTTCCAATTCTCGGTCGGACAATACCGCGGTCAGGGCTTCGGCGCGAGGAGTATTCTCGCCCGACCAGTTGCCATGAACAGGCGTGGTTCTCTCAACCCGGTGATAAGACTGGCCCTGCAGCAGGCATGAGACTGCGGTGCGCAGTTCCTCCGGACCAGTATCTTTCCGCAGGTACCCGTGAGCGCCGGCTCGAATCGCGCGAGTTGCAAAGTGGTCTTCGGCATAGATACTGACCACCAGTACTGCGGCTAAGGGTTGCAGTGATTTGATAATGCGGAGAACCTCCAGCCCCGGCATGTCGGGCAAATTCAGGTCGAGAATCACCAGATCCCACGTGGCTACCCGGATTTGTGCGAGGGCATCATGGGCCGAAACCGTTTCCGTGAAGCGGAGCGGCAAGTCCTTCTCGACCAGGAAGTCCTGAAGGTACTCCTTGAGTCCTCGACGGATCAGCGCATGATCATCCGCGATTAATATGTTGAAATCAGACCGGTGAGCGTGGGTTCTCTGAGCCGGTTCCATCTCCTGAATCCCCCATATGTGCGCCTTGCATAGACTTGTTTCGGCGGATCTTTGACGTACTCATCATTATGGAAACTCGGCTGGTTTGATCGGTCGCACATGCTGAGCACTGTGCGGTTGGAATGGCGAGTCAGAGAAGCCGCATGCCAATGCGCGGGAGATATAGCAGAAGCATCGATGGATGACATAGAGCTGATCGGCTCTAGCGAGTGCTGGTATGACCCAGGTGATCTTACCAGGTGGAAGGCCTGACTGAGATTGAGCGGGTCGGTCAAGGGGACGAGATGATCATCCTGGGACACTTGACCAGGCTTCATCTCGGAAGGGAGGGCAGGTGATCAAAGCCGATAGAGCGCTTCGTATTTTTCTTCAAGGTAGCGAAGGAATGGCTCCGGGTCCACTTCGGATCCGGTCACGCGTCGAGCCAGATGATCGGGGGTGAACATGCGTCCCCAGCGGTGGATTTTCTGTTCAAGCCACTGTCTGAGCGGCAGCAAGCGGCCCGCCTCGAGGTCGTCATGTAATTGCGGCAATTCTCGTTTGGCCTGTTCAAAGAACTGCACGGAATAGAGATTGCCCAGCGTATAGGTAGGAAAATAGCCGAACGCCCCCATGGACCAGTGGACATCCTGAAGGACCCCCTCGGCATCCCGCTCCGGCATGATGCCCAGATAGGACTGCATTTTGTCATTCCACAGGCCGGGCAAATCCTCAGCTTGTGCTCGTCCCTCAATGAGGGCCTGTTCGATTTCGACCCGCAGCATGATGTGCAGGTTATAGGTCAATTCATCGGCTTCGACTCGGATCAATGATGGGGCGGCACGGTTAATCGCCGCGTAGAAGCGATCGAGCGGCACCTCTGCCAGTTGCTGGGGAAAGGTGTGCTGCAACATCGGATAGAAGCAACGCCAGAATGCGAGAGACCGGCCGACGCAATTTTCCCAGAGTCGCGACTGGCTTTCGTGGAAACCGAGCGAAAGAGATTCGCCAAGCGGTGTGCCGTAATAACGCGGGTCCAATCCTTGGTCGTAGAGGCCATGGCCCCCTTCGTGGATGCAGCTGAAGAGGCAGGAGGGCAGGTCCTTTTCAAAGACCCTGGTCGTGACCCGCACATCGGTGGGATGAAACGACGTGGTAAAGGGATGGGCGGAGAGGTCGAGCCGGCCCCGGTCGAAATCGTATCCCATCGCCGTGAGCACGAGCCGTCCGAACTCCACCTGCTTGTGCCGGTCGAAGCTCTGATGCAGACAACGGTCGTCGATGATGACGGGACTGGCTTGCACGCGCTTCAACAGCGGAACGAGCCGTTCCCGCAATCGAGTCAAGAGCGGCGCAAGTTGAGCCACGGTGGCGCCGGGCTCGTAGGTATCCAGCAGGGCGTCGTACGGGGAGTTCGCGTAGCCCAGGTATTGAGCTTCGTCCCGTTTGAGGCCCAGCACAATCTTCAGAGACGGCAAAAACTTGGAAAAGCGACTTTCTTCCCGCGCTGTCACCCAAGCCTGTTGAGCCAGGGAACATTCGCGACTCAGGCGGATCACGAAATCAGACGGCAATTTTTTGGCGCGGTTGAAATCGCGCCAGGTTTCCCGCAAGAGCGCGCGCGACGGTTCGTCCCAGCCTTCGGCAGTCGATTCAGCGGATCCGGTGGCAGGATCGATCCACTTGATCAAGAGGTGCCCGACCTCGTCGGACACGAGTCTCTGATGCGCGAGACCCTCCAGGGTTGCGATCTGCTCGGCTCGGGCAGCGCCCCCGCCGGCCGGCATGTACGTTTCCTGATCCCAGGACAAGACGGAGGCCGCGCTTTGAATGCGCCGGATCTCTATTAGTCGAGTCGTCAACGGTTCCAATGTGGCCAGCGTCTTCACCTTCGCGCTCCTTCTCTCAATAAGACCGTGTTATGATCCCGCGGTGTAGCAGTCTGTCCTCGGCGAATTGTCGCACAACTCTCTCACGGAGTGAAACAGATGGCCGATCTGGTTCTGCCCCAAATTGAAGCCTATGCCGCCGCCCATTCTTTGCCGGAATCTCCGGCCCGCCGCGCGCTGCGCGAAGAGACGGAACGGACCATGGAGTTCGCCCGCATGCTGGTCGGCCCGTTGGAGGGGGCGTTTCTGCATGTGATGGCCCGGCTGGTTCAGGCGACGAGAATTTTAGAAATCGGGATGTTTACGGGCTACAGCGCGCTCTGTTTTGCCGAAGCCTTGCCGGACGAAGGACGCGTGATCACGTGCGAGGTGGATAAAGCGTCCGCAGCCCTCGCGCGACGCTTCTTCGCGCAATCCCCGCATGGCCGCAAGATTGAAATTCGGATGGGCCCTGCGCTGGAGACCCTGGCCGGCCTACAGGGGCCGTTCGATCTGATTTTTATCGATGCCGACAAACTGAATTACTTGAATTATTACCGTCGCGCCATGGAGCTGCTGTCTCCTCGTGGCGTGATACTCATCGATAACGTGTTGTGGGACGGGGAAGTGCTGCACGATTCCTCCTCGGATGACCGGACCACGGCGATCCAGGAACTCAATCGAGCCGTTGCCTGCGACACCAGCGTGACGGCAATGCTGGCGACCATTCGTGACGGCATTTTGGTGATTACGCCGACCCCATCGACTCACGCCGTGCGTTAAACCGCCTGTGAAGCGATGCTTACATTCGGGCGAGGAGTCATAGGGGCATGGAGAAACCGACCGCGTTCGCAGCCTATACTGCTCTCACCGCCTCCGCTCTGGTGTGGGGAGGTTCCATTGTAGGGCAGAAGCTGGCCTTAGGGACGTTCTCCGCCGTGGAAACATCGGTCCTGCGAGCGATGGGCGCGCTGGCGATTTTAATTCCGCTCTGGTGGTGGACTGAAGGCGGTCGCACGACCTTTTCCGCGCGAGATCTCAAGCTCCTGTCTCTATTGGGACTGGGGGTGCTGGGAAACCATCTCCTGACGCTGTTCGGCCTTCGCTATATCGGCGCGTCGACCGCCGGCGCCATCATCGGGGCCAGCCCGGCCATTACGGCATTGCTCTCCTCGCTGCTCGTGCGTGACATTCCTTTCAAGACTGTGGCGACGGGTTGCGCGGTGTCTTTCGCCGGGGTGGCGCTCGTGTCTGGCGTCGGGGGGGATGCACCCAGGGGGGACCATCCTTGGCTGGGCGGTCTCCTGATTCTGCTGGGCCTGGTGAGTTGGGCGTTGTATTCCATAGGCGGCCGAGAGGTCATGGACCGCTTGTCACCGCTTACGGTCAACTGGACGACGTTGCTGGTGTCCTTGCTGCTGCAGATGCCGCTACTCTTCACCGATCAAAAACTCCTGCTGTCCGGAACGTCAGTGGTACCCGTTTCCGGCTGGTTGGCCTTGCTCTATCTCATTGTGTTCGCAACGGCGCTAGGACAACAGGCCTGGCTCTACGGGGTGCAAGGGGTTGGGGCATCCCGCGCCGGAGTGTTCGTCAATCTGATTCCGGTCTCGGCGCTGCTCTTGTCCGCGATGTTGCTGGGGGACGTGATCGGCGCACGGGAAGTCATGGGAATGGTCCTTATCCTGGCCGGAGTCTGGTTGGTGGGATGGCAGTCCGCCCGGCATAAACAAACCAGATGAAAGATATTCCTGCTCAGCACTCTCTCTCGGGGCTGTCGCACGACTGAGACGATGTCATGTCGCAGGGTCGTGGCCGGCATTCTGCGCCATGAATTTGACGTCTCGATGGGTAGCCGTCCGAAGCCATTGTAAGAAGCCTTTATAAATTGGGACAACCCGCAGACAGTGCTGTGGCATGATCCTTGATGCTTGATCAGCCTGTGCGTGCGTTCGCATGGATTGCTATTTGACTCGATGCCGAAGGCGGCGAGAGCCCAGAGCTTCCGAGATACGTACACAACGCTACCCCAATGAGGTGGATGCCCATTGGATCGAGCACCTTATTGCTCGATTAAGCATGGAGACAAGACGGGATATGGACATCCCAAGAATGTTCCCGCTCGTACGCCCGGCGGCCTTGAAGCACCGCAGCCGAGCTGCCGTCCCGTTCAGACTGCGGACACCCTTTCGACGTTCGACGCTGCATCCCTGATCAATCGATGTGCAGGACCGCGCAAGAAGGAGAACCCATTATGTGGAATGACGAGTTGAATGTGTTGCATTTTCGCCGCGAGACAAGCCTGGCAGCGGCAGTGCCAGAGCCTGGGCCAGGTTTGAACGGCACGGTGAGCGCGAAGCGCCGTCCAGAGGACTTGACGCCGCGTGAGCGCGAAATTCTTCAGTTGGTCTGGGCAGGGCTCACGAATCGCACCATTGCGGAGCGCCTGCACATCAGCATCAAGACGGCGGAGGCGCATCGTGCGAACATGATGAAAAAGCTCCGCGTCTCCAATATCGCCCAATTGTTGAAGACGGCGTTGGAGGAGGGGCTGCTCGCAACCCACGCGAGCTAATCGATTCATAGTGACCGGGGCCGTGAGCCGTCCCTCTCTCAGCGGGGGTGCAGCTTCCGCGAATCCCTTTTCACGGTGCAAATGAGGCTCGCGCGGGCGACAGTGTTTGCAGTAAAATGCCGCACCATCGCAGGAGCCCACCGTGGTCGAACAACGAATCGAAGAAATCACTCGCGCGAATCTTGCCTTCTATGCCGCCTTCGAAAGTCTGGACATGCTTCAAATGGACAGGGTATGGGCGCATCTCGAGTACGTCACCTGCATCCATCCTGGCTGGAGTCTTCGCAGCGACTGGCCGGCGGTCCGTGATTCCTGGGTGTTGATCTTCAACAACACTTTCTCCATGAAATTTGAACTCACCGACGTTCAAATTCAAGTTGCCGGCGACCTGGGGTGGGTCATCTGCACTGAACATCTCACCAGCCGCCAGGATGACCAACCGGTCGAAACACGGGTTCTTGCCACAAACTTATTTGAACGCATCGGCGACGAATGGCTCATGATTCATCACCATGGCTCGCCCGTGATGGGGTAGGGTGTCATGGCCAGGTTGCTCGGGAAGGGATCACTCGAGATGCGAGCAATCTGACCTCTATCGCCATGCGTTCACTGGAGGGCTCTGCCTGCGCTGAATAGTTGGTTCGAGTCGGCGTTCCACTGGGAAAGGGTCCAGACGCCAACAGCCGACATGGAGTTTAAGCAGCAGATTGGTTAGGAAAAGAGAAAAGGAAAGGCAGTGTAACTTAGAGTCCGGGAATGGGATGAGGCAGGTCCTTCGTGCCTAGGGTCTGGCGCCATTCGGCGGTGATCTGGTCACGTTCTTCCATGGTCATGCCCGCGTATTTTCGAAACATCTGCGGCCCTCGCCGACGGCGCCAGGTGAGGAAGCCAAGAAAGTGGTCTTTGCAGACAGATTGAGTTCCGGCCGGCGCATAGACTCTCGCCTGACATCCTTCGATTAAACAGCTCTGTCCGCTCATCGGTGCCTCCCCTTGAATGTGACAAAGTATGCCGGAGATCATCCCGTAAATGCAATGTGGTCCAGCAGCGCTACGTCGCCGTCCGAACAATCTGAGTGTTGCGCGGAACATGGTGTTCCGTCGTGTCACAGTCGCGGTCTCACCCTCGCCAGACGGTTGCAAGGGGGAGATTCTGCTTGCAATCGTCACGAGCAGCCAGGTACCGTACCGCGTTCTCTCGCATAGTCCAGGACCCGAGTGTGCCATGACAATGCAGGTCATTTCGGTGGTCGGAGCGCTCATGGTGCTCATCGCCTATGGCCTGATTCAAGCCGGAACTTGGCGTGAGTTGGACGCCGGCTATTTGACGCTGAACATCCTCGGTTCGCTGCTCTTGGGAATCGTCGCAATAGAAGATCGGCGAGTGGGGTTCGTCCTGCTGGAATTCGCCTGGGCGGGGATCGCGCTGGTCGGGGTCGCCCGGGCGGTTCGTGCGAGACGTGCCGCGCGCGGGCTCTAGCCGCCGGTGAGATACGCAGGAGCTACAACAGACATCGAGCAGTCTTGTAACGAAGGAGTAAGGAACTATGGCAGGGTTATTATCAGCAGATGAGATATTCGAGCAAGCCAGGAATGCGGCAGCCGCAGCGACGAATCAGGACGAAAAGGCGCTCCAAATCGATTACGACGCCCTCCAACTCAAATTTCGAGCGGCCCTGGGCGATCGAAAGATCGCGCGATGCCATATCAATAAGTTTCTGCCCGAAGGATACGAAGAGCAGGGGCGGTTCAATCTGATACTTCTGACGGCCGGCAACGTGATTTTCGATATCGTGATCGGTGATTCGTATTTCCGGTATGACGTCGTGTCGGTGGGGCAGTTGGACAAGGTGCAGGTCATCGACGCCATGTGGGACAATCGTGAAAAGCGCCGGGAGGAGCCGTTCCTGAGCCTCCGGCTCATGCACGCCGAAGAGACGCACCTGTTGCTCGCGTTGGATGATGAAGAACGGAAGAGCCTGCTGGGATTCGCGTCAGCCGTGTCAGCCGTGCGGAATCCTGAAAAATAAATAACCTTTGCCATCTCGCAAAACGGTGGCGAGCGGTTTTAGTGATTGGGAACCCCGCAGGATGTTCAAAATGGCCGTCCAGCAAGGCCGCAGCGAGGTCCACGGCGCGAAGCATAATGAGCGCCACGTCTGTGGACGCCGGCGAGACGGTGAGCCGGCCGTGTCTTGTTCCCACCGTACCCTCGGGGTACGGTGAGGCGCTGAGGTTCACGACGCGCTGACTAAAGCGCGTCACGTTTGTGAACGCCGCCGAGATGGTGAGGCGGCAGTGTCTTGCGAGAACGCCGTTGGCGGACGTTTTCAACATCCTGCTAGGAGCGAACGTAAAACGGAAGCGCATGGACGGTTGCCGGATGGCGCGTCCCTGCCACTTCCACCGTTAGGGCCGTATCGGGTGACGAGAAGTCCCGCAGGGGAAAGCCGAACGCCAGCACGGCATTCCGTTGCGGCGAAAAGGCCGCACTGCTGATCCAGCCCACCTCCCGATCACCGCTGAACAGTTTCGCTCCTTTGGGCGGGACAGTCGTGTCTTGTAAAATCAATCCCACCAAATGCCGACGGACGTTCCCGTAGGTGTCCATCCGTGCCACCACTTCCTGTCCCGGGTAACAGCCTTTCGACAGGCTGAAGGCTTTCCCTTCTAAATTGGCCTCCGGTGGCACGATCTCCTCATTCAGGTCCGGGCCTGCCTTGGGCAATCCCGCTTCAATCCGCAAGACTTCCCGTGCCTCTGCGCCGACGGGCTTGATGCCGAACGGAGCGCCGGCTGTCATCAGCTGCTCCCATGCGACGGTGACGCCTTCGACTGGTATCAGTACTTCAAAATCCTGTTCACCCGTTTCTTCTGTGCGGATGATCAACGCCTGCTGCCCACCAATGGTGACGGAAACGGTGTGGAGCAGCTCAAGGGAGCGAACATCGGTGCCGAATGCCGCCGTGACCACCTCAGCTGCTTTCGGTCCGCTGACCAGCAGCAAGCCCCAACTTTCCGTGCAATTCTCCATCTTCGCCTTGGTGCCATAGAGGAGAAACTTGCGCAGCGAGTGAAACGTGGCGTCACCCACCTCACCGACATCTTCTATCCATATGGCATCGGGTTGGATGTAGACCCGGAAGTACCCCAACATTTTCCCCTTGTGGGTGAGAAAGCTGGAGTAGCCACCCTGTCCGGCTTTGAGTGGGAGGATGTCGTTGCTGATAATGCTCTGCAGCCACTTGATGCGATCATCACCGGTCACCAGAACCTTGCCCCGGTGGGACAAGTCTGAAACGCCGGCTGCCTGGCGCACGGCCGCATGTTCCGCGGTGATGTTTCCGTATTGAGCTGGAATCGGAGTCCCGGAAACTTCTTGGAATGTGGCGCCGAGTTGCACATGCTGATTGTGGAGAGGGGATTGTTTCATGCTGGGCCGCTGGTTCTTTCTGGTGTTCAGCCCTCACGGGTGCGCGGACGGCTGATGGTGAATAACCTCTTCAATGAGGTCTTTCGTGCGCGATGAAAACTCGTTTCGGGAGACGACCTTGGTGACCCCCAGTTCCTTGGCGCGTCTCCACGTATCTACTTCTTCGTGATTCGCGAAGGCGAGAATGGGAAACGGGCGCAACGCAGGGTCGGCGCGGAGGGCTTCCAGCGCTTTGAAGGCATCCACTCCCAGGTCGTTCATATTGATGATCATGGCGGCCGGATTGGCCGAAGCCGCTTTGGGCAACACTTCGTCCTGATTGCGGATCCGCTCCAACGTGTAGCCTTGTGGGCGCAGCGCATCACGCACCTTGGTGTAGAAAAATATGTCGGTGACGGCCACTAATATGATGCTGCTCATATGATGTCGTTCCTAATTCAGCGAGCTGATGAGACGTCCCAGGGCCTTCTTGGCCAAGGCATAGTCAGGATTGAGGACGAGGGCTTGCTTGTAACAGTCGATGGCCTCGCTCCACTTGCCTTGGCGTTCGTAGACCCGCCCTAAGTTTAGGTGGGGAAAGGCCGGGCTTTCATAGCGCCTGGCCTGCATGGCCTTTTGAAACCAGGGAATCGCCTCGTCCAAATCTCCCTTTTCGATCAAATAGGCACCAATGTCATTGTAAGGATTGCCGAACTCGGGATCGCAGGCGATGGCCTTGTGGCATTCGTCAATCGCCTCATCCAGTTTGCCCATGAAGCTATAGGTCCAGCCGAGAAAGGTGTAGGCCTCCGCCGTCTGATGGGTCGCCAGCGACAGTTTGTACAGGCTGACAGCCTCCTCCAACTGCCCTTTCATTTGTTGCTCGTAGGCTTGCTGAAAGAGTTGCCAGGCCTCGCGCTTGTCGGCTTCGCTGCCATCGCCCTGTATGAGAAAGTCTTGTACATCCATATCGCCGGTCCTATCTCTCGTCTACCTCCATCAGGGAGAATGGGGCGCTGTGCGCGCGCAAAGAGCCCTCTCCGCTACAGCTGCTTCAATTTCTTCTCGATCAGTTCCGCACCATACCGTCCAGAAAGCAGCATAGAGCCAAAAGCGGGACCCATCCGTGGCGTGCCGAACACCGCCGCGACCGCCAACCCGATGACAAAACAATTCGCGTAGACTTCTCCGGTCCGGTCCATGACCTCTTCCTCTGAGCGCGAGACCCACATGGCGCCGTTTCCGGGCACCTGCTGGTAGAGCCCGCGTTTGTTCAGCAGATTAACCACCACCGCATCATGCCCGGTCGCATCCACCACGATTTTACTCTCCAGTGCGATGGGATCGACATGGATGATGTCGTGACCGGCCATTTCGGCCGTCGTGCTGTTGACGACGACCCCTTCGAGGCCCCGGTCTCCGCGCAGGATCAGATCGACCACCCGCGTGAGGTTCATGATCTTCGCGCCGGCGCTGTAGGCGGCGGCAATCAAGGCGCCGGTGGCATGCGGGGGATCGACCATATACATGCCGTCGCATTCCGTGATCTGTTTGCAAGGCACCCCGACTTCCTCCAGGATCTTGTGCGCCGGAGCACAGATGGTAGCCTTGTTCATCAGGTAACCGCCGGACCAAAAGCCTCCGCCCAGCGCAAGGCTCTGCTCGACGATGAGCGTTTTGACACCCATCCTGGCCAGGTCGTGCGCGCAGATCAACCCGGAGGGACCGGCGCCGACGATAATCACGTCGCTCTCAATGAGTTGGTCGAATTCTTTATAATATTCCCGCGCGATATGACGGGTGATGTCGCGTTCCCGCAACGGTGCCGGTATTGGCTTCCCCATACTATATTCTCCTTCGGCGGATGCCGAAAATGGCTTCCGGCTTCGTTCCTGGCTCTTCCAAATCCTTCAAAGGTACTCCTGAAAGTACGCCTCCGGTTTGAACCGGCCTACGGCCTTGCCGCCAGCCATTTTGACCAGCCTTACAAGTAAATCTCGGAGCCGGCCTTTTTGAATTCTTCCGACTTTTCCTTCATGCCGATCTGAATCGCCTGCTCTTCCTCCAACTGTTTCTGTGCCGCATAGTCGCGGACATCCTGCGTGATCTTCATCGAGCAGAAATGCGGCCCGCACATGCTGCAGAAATGGGCCACCTTCGCGGCATTGTCCGGTAACGTCGCATCATGGAAGGAGCGGGCGGTGTCAGGATCCAACGACAGGTTGAACTGGTCTTCCCAGCGGAATTCGAATCGCGCCTTGGAGAGGGCATTGTCGCGGGCCTGGGCGCCGGGATGGCCTTTGGCCAAGTCTGCCGCATGGGCAGCGATTTTGTAGGTCACCACGCCGACCTTCACGTCTTCCTTCGTCGGTAACCCAAGGTGTTCCTTCGGCGTGACATAGCAGAGCATCGCGCAGCCGTACCAGCCGATCATGGCGGCGCCGATGCCCGAGGTGATGTGGTCGTAGCCCGGCGCGATGTCCGTGGTCAGAGGCCCCAGCGTGTAGAACGGCGCCTCCTGGCACTCCTGCAGCTGTTTCTCCATGTTCACTTGAATGAGATGCATCGGGACATGGCCCGGTCCTTCGATCATCACCTGGACGTCGTGCCGCCAAGCAATCTTGGTCAGTTCGCCCAGCGTCTCCAGCTCGGCGAATTGTGCCTCATCGTTCGCATCGGCGATCGAACCAGGCCGCAAACCGTCGCCCAGACTGAACGACACGTCATAGGCCTTCATGATCTCGCAGATCTCTTCGAAGTGGGTATAGGCGAAGTTCTCCTGGTGATGAGAGAGACACCATTTGGCATGGATCGATCCGCCGCGCGAGACGATACCGGTCATGCGCTTGGCCGTCATGGGCACATAGCGCAGCAGCACTCCGGCGTGGATCGTGAAATAGTCCACGCCCTGTTCGGCCTGTTCGATCAGCGTGTCCCGGAAAATCTCCCAGGTCAGGTCTTCGGCTTTGCCGTTCACCTTTTCGAGCGCCTGGTAGATCGGTACCGTGCCGATCGGAACCGGCGAGTTGCGAATGATCCATTCGCGCGTCTCGTGAATGTTCTTGCCGGTCGACAGATCCATTACGGTATCGGCGCCCCAACGGATCGACCAGATCATCTTTTCGACTTCTTCTTCGATCGACGAAGCCACGGCGGAGTTGCCGATGTTGCTATTGATCTTTACGAGGAAGTTCCGGCCGATGATCATCGGCTCGGTTTCCGGGTGATTGATATTGGCCGGGATGATGGCGCGTCCACGTGCCACTTCGTCTCGCACGAATTCAGGCGTGATCTTGCTTGGAATGCGCGCGCCCCAGGCTTGACCGGGGTGCTGTTCGACTCCGCCACCGTGGCCATTGGCCGCAACCATTAACTCTCGCGCCCGGTCACGAGATTGATTTTCCCGGAGAGCGATGAATTCCATTTCAGGCGTGATGATGCCCTGTTTGGCATAGTGCATCTGGCTGACGTTCCGTCCGGCTTTGGCGCGCAGGGGCTTACGAATATGCTCGAATCGAAGGTCGGTCAGTTTGGGGTCTGCGGCGCGTTGACGCCCATATTGAGACGTAATCTGCGGGAGTTCTTCCGTATCCTGCCGTCCGTCGATCCAGCCTCGCCGCAGGGGTTGCAGGCCGGCGCGCACATCGATCGTCACATCCGGATCGGTGTAGGGACCAGAGGTATCGTAGACCGTGACAGATTGATTGGCGGTGCCGCCGTTTCCGTTGACTGAGTTGACTGAATGGGTTGGGGTCAGGCTGATTTCGCGCATCGGAACGCGAACGCCGGGAAGAGCGCCTTCGACGTGCACCTTGCGGGAGGCCGCAAAAGGAGTCGTGGTGAGTCGTGCGGTCGAGGGCATGGAGCTGTGACCGTTGCTGGAACCATTCTGTGTATGGGCCTCGCTCATAGCGGCAATCCTTTCATGTCATCGAAGGTGGGCGCTTGACGGCCAAATAAAAAAGCCGCATCCAGCTTGGGTGCGGCTTGAAGCGATCACGAAGCCAGTAGATCGGTCGCTTCCCTACGCTGGTATTACCCAGGTCAGGTTGTGAGGGTCGCCCGATCACTCGGACTCTCAGCCGGATGGCACCCCTAGCTGTCGCAGGTGATCGTACTCACCTGTCGGCGCGATGTCAATCTGTTAGAAGCCCCAGAGGGGCGGAGGACCTTACGGGCAGTGGTCGGGTCTAAGAGGACGGCGTTGCTGTCGTGATGGCGTTTGGCCGATCATGAGACGGTTTGTCGAGGGGTGACAGCGGCTCCGCTGCGGACTGATTTCGAGTGGTGACGGAATCGGGCCGGTGGAAGGACGAACTTCCGTTTGGAGGCGCGGTTGAAGGAGGATTCCAAACCGATCGTTGGCCCCGACACACACAGAGAAAAGAGTGGATGCGTCTCAAGAATGTCTGGATGGCCGGTGATTGGGACCGCTTCTCCCGTTACATGGAAGGTGGTGTGCTCGAATTCTATGAGCGCCTAACGCACGAGGACTCGGCACGTCCGATCGGGAAATCGCCGAAGCGGTTCTCGTCGCGGCGGCCTTGCGCCCAGGTGGCGCGATCACCCACGGGAGACATTGGCTGATGGGGACCTGAACGACTCCGCTCTCATCCATGGTCGGTATGCTGGCCTCATGAGCGCCGCGGCACATCTCGCTTTATCCGGCTGGTGGGCGTAAGCTTTTTCAAAGTCTTAATGACACGTCACGGAAATGGAGGCGGCATCATGAATTGCAGGGGCTTTTGGATCGGACTCACGATGGGAGCGTTTGCGATGGGCCTCCTCGGTCAGTGGGGGCCCGCTGTTGCCGGCAAGCAGGCCACTCCATCCGCCTGCATACCGGCCGGAGCGGTGGCCGACTACATCCATCGGGTAATCCAAGCGGATCGAACGTTTTACACCACGGATATTGTCGAGCGGATGCAGATGCGCGGCATTGTCTTCGCTGCGGAAAATTGGCGGGAGAGCTCAAGACTTCCGCTTCCTGCTCAGTTCATGTTGGAAGCGGGGCGGCTCGTGGCGGCAGAACGGAGCGGGTTTCGATACCGGTTGATCAGCAATTGGGCGATCAATAACAAGAACAGCCCAATTACCGACTTCGAGCGAACCGGCCTGACGGAAATTCTCGTGAATCCGGATCAGCCCTACACCGCCGTGACGACCGATGGTGGAGCACCTGTTTTTCAAGCACTGTATGCCGACCGAGCGGTGTCCCAGTCCTGCGTGGGTTGTCATAACGCGCACCCCAATAGCCCGAAGAAAGACTTCAGGCCACGCGACGTGATGGGCGGGATTCTGCTGACCATTCCGCTGCCCCACTAGTCGCCGTGGTGCAGGCCGTCGTCCTGTGAACGAGATCGACGATGGCCCGCCTGAGTGAGTAGGGGCGAGCAGCTGTCGCGCGCTCAACACCTCAGTTATGCCCTCGGCTGGCGACTCCGCTGTCGTTCGTTCCAGTCATCCGACGATACCCTCGAACCCCGAGTCCTCTTCCGCAATTTCTTGGATGACGTGACTGTGCTCCGGATGCTTCCCACGAATGCGAACGAGCGACGTCGTCATTTCTTCGGGAGCACAGCCTTTGTGCTCGCATAGCGCCCGTCAGGATCTGAACATTCGTTCGGTATGTGGCGGCTCTTTGAGACGTTAACTCCGCCAAGCCACAGGATTACGGCAGCGTCGTCGTGCCGTCTGGCAGGGTAGGCTCAGGGACCGGGTGCCGGCCGCTCGACTGCGGAGCAGGAAACATGGTCATGGTCGGAGCAGCCAAGGCGCATCGATCTATCACCGGCAGCGAAAAGGTTCCGTTCATGCTGTGCCGTTTCACAACCCGTTTGCCCGTCCTGCTCAACGATGGGTGGGAGGCGAAGGCTGGTCCACGTCTGGCGTCGAGGGGTCGGCCACAGTCGCCATCTTGTCACGACCGTTCCTTATCTGGCGGCGCCGGTCGAGCCACCAAGCCAGGAGAGGAAACAGAACGAAGGAGCCAGGAGCCAGCAAGACGAGAAGGTAGGGACTGAGGGACGTGAGGTTGCGCAGATGGCCTCGAAGTTGCGCCCGCTCAGCGGGGGCCCATCGGCTGCCGTTGCGTTGCTTCATCAATAACGGCAGCAATCCTTGAATGCCCTGCATCTCAGCCCTGATCCGATCCCGCTCTCGGATGAGGGGGACATGAAAACAGGAGGGGAGTTTCACGGAAATCCTTTTATGCCAGCACGGCGGACAGGTTTCTGCGCGATGAGGAGCCGGGACATTCTACGTTTTTCGTGTCGGCCTGGTCTATTGCTGTGTGAGGGGGGGATGGAGGAAGGAGCCGGAGCGCCACGCGCCGAGATTGGTCTCGCGTTTATTCTGTTTCTTCTGGCAACCTGCGCCCGGGTCATCCTATGGGGGAGCATCGGTTGACCGAGGTTTGGCGGGGGCGTAGCATCAGATAGTCAACGTTCCCATCCCATTCGCATGGGAGGAAGCAGTTGTGGAGAATCCAGCCCAGGATCAGCCCGTCCTCAAATATATTCAGCGCCTGGTCGAAGAGGAACACCGATTGTACGAGCAAGGGACACTCTCTAAAGTCGACCGTAAGCGGCTGCGAAAATCCAGGTCGAACTGGATCAGTGCTGGGACTTCTTGCGCCCGCGACGCGCTCTTCGTGATGTCGGGCTTGACCCGGACGAAGCGGAAGTTCGACCGCCTCAGGTCGTCGAGAATTATGAGCAGTAGGGATTCCTAGCCTCGGAGTGGATGATCGTTGCTGCGTGCGCTCTACACATGATTCGACAGCAAACATGATCGCCGTCTTGGTGTGCTTGATATCCACACCTTTGTAAAGAGATCTGCGCAGCGATCTTGAGAACCGACCGCCATGCGCCGAGGAATGCATGATCGCAAGACCCTCATTCTTGCACTCTGTTGCAGGGCACCGGTCCGCCGTGCGCCGCGAAATGGTTCCTGGGCATCAAAAGAGTCGTTCGAGGACCTCATCGCGACTGCAGGTGAAGTGAGTCGCAACGTCAACAAGGATGGCTGACAGGGTTCCGATACGGAGTGGGGTAGGTTGGGGGATCGTCAGGTGATGTTCGCCATACTCATGCGTGGTAAGGCGAAGATGACTGCCGGTTTGACGGGTGATTGAGTAGCCGAGCTTCCGGAGGAATTGGGCCTCATCTCGCGATAATTTCCTCGCGGACATGGTGGAGCCGTACGATCGTTGGAGAGTGTCCTTCATCAAAGTGACAGCGGACGGCATCACGAATTTTCCCGTGCAGTTCCGCAAAGGTGTCAGCCTCGGTAAAAATAGACGCGCCGAGCGCGCGTGCGGTGAACCCACCCTCCGGCGCATCTTCCACCACGAAGATCAATTGGCTCATCGTCATTCCTTAAGGCGAAATCGAGAGACGCTCTGTCGCTATGTTATTTGGGCCCGCCCCGCTATGTCCAGATCGGGCAGTAATGCTAACATGCGAGACGAGCGATGTGCAGGTATGACGGAGGGTTGGGCGGTATGCGCCGGGAAATGTTTTCGGACGTTTGTCTCTTCGGCTAAGTTTTGTACTTGAGCAAGTCCGCGAGATGGGCGAAGGGCGTGAAGGTCGAAGGTCGATCTGGCTGCCGGCTCGGCGGCGCCTCATCCGACGCGTCAGCCGTCAGATACCGCTGGTGTTCGTTGTCGTGACAGTAGAGACAGAGCAACTCCCAGTTGCTCCCGTCGGGCGGATTGTTGTCATGGTTGTGGTCCTTGTGATGGACCGTGAGCTGGCTCAGCTTCTTGCCGTCAAAGTCACGTCCGCAGTGCGCACAGATCCACGGAAATAATTTGAGCGCGCGCTCTCGATAGGTCTGCTCCCGCTGTGGCTGGTTGCCCCGTGCCATACGAGCCTCCGTGAGGAGGGTGACTCGGTACGGAGATATTTTACTACAAGCCTTGGATGAAAGCTCGCCATGCTGGCGAGATGGGATGAGCGAATCAACTGGTCATATTCGGTGTGCATTCCAATCCAAAACCAGACGATTCCGTCTGCTGCCTCTCCTACCACCGCCCGGTAATTGAGACTCACACGAGCGGACCAGTAGCGACCTACCTTTTGAAATGCAAAGACGGATGCTGAGGGTTTGTCTTCAGGAATGCAAAGGCTTTGTCGGCTTGTTTACGGATCGGAGCCGGGGGGGGGTTATAGCAGGACAAAACTCTGGTGAGGCGTGATGAATCAAAGCTTCGTTGATTGCCCGGAAGTGTGGGACGAATCGCCTTATCGACCAGCGCATCGAGCTTGCCGGCTTGGACATTAGCTTTGAACTGGCGATCCCAGGCCTCGGCGTCAAACGCGGCATACGACGCACGGAACGCGGCAAGCTCTGTGGGAGAAAGCTTTTCAATCTGTTGTTGCTCGCCGAAAGATACTCGGCCTCTGATGCCGGGTTTATCGGTTGTTTTTGATCCCGCCGCCGTTGAGGAAGCCCAAGCTGCTCGGCAATGGTATGGGGCAAGAAGTCAGTCCGCTGCGGACTTGTTTCTGGCTGAACTTGACGGCCCGGTTGAAGCCATCTCTCTCGCTCCTGAACGCTGGCCGCTATTTGTGCACGGGACACGCCGGTATCTCTTTCATCGCTTTCCCTTCCAGTTGGTCTATCGGGTTGTGAATGACTATGTTCAGGTGGTGGCCCTTGCTCACGGCCGCCGTCGGCCAGGATATTGGAAGCTTCGCGAGGGAAGAGAGGGCGAATCAAGCTGAGCCTCTTCGGCCCATGTCGAGGCTTCTCCTAGGCCCTCTTCTCATGGATGGTTTCATTGATTGTGTAGGAAAGGGTGTCGTAGAATCATCCGTTACAAGCTGGCCCTAATACAGGGTGTGTCTCCCAACCGAAAGGGTGCAGGTGAAAACGGTCGCCACGCTTCCTCGTCCCATCACTGACTATCAGTCGCTGTCTGCCGAAGAACTCTTCGAACGGACCCGTGCGGCCAAACGCGCGCTCGGCGATCGGGTGATGATCCTGGGGCACAATTATCAGCGTGACGAAGTGATCCAGCATGCCGATTTCCGTGGCGATTCCCTGATCTTATCGCAGGTGGCCGAGCAAAAATCCGATCGACCCTATGTCGTGTTTTGCGGCGTGCACTTCATGGCCGAAACCGCCGATGTGTTGAGCCGTTCCAATCAAACCGTGATTCTCCCTGATATGGCGGCCGGCTGCTCCATGGCCGACATGGCCGCGATCGAACAAGTTGAACAGTGTTGGGATGCGCTCGGCCGGGTCGTGCCGGTCGAAGAAACGGTCATGCCGGCGGTCTATGTGAACTCAGCCGCGGTCTTGAAGGCCTTTTGCGGGGAACATGGCGGACTCACCTGCACCTCGTCCAATGCGCGGAAGGTTATCGAATGGAGCTGGGCGCGCCGGGAAAAGATTCTGTTTTTCCCCGATGAACATCTCGGCCGCAATACGGCCAACAAAATGGGGATTCCTCGCGAGCAGATGATCGTGTGGGATCCGTTCATGCCGCGCGGCGGCAATTCGGTAGAGGCGATCCAGCGGGCGAAGCTGATCCTCTGGAAGGGCCATTGCAGCGTGCACCAGATGTTTCAGCCATCGCACGTGGACTATTTCCGCAAGCAGTACTCGGATGTGAAGGTCATCGTGCATCCCGAATGCCATGAAGATGTGGTGAACAAAGCCGACCTGGTGGGTTCGACGGAGTTCATCATTCGCACCATTACGGCAGCACCGGCCGGCACTACCTGGGCAGTCGGGACAGAACTGAATCTCGTCAATCGCCTGAAGCATGAGCAAACCGATAAGAAGGTGTTTTTCCTCTCCTCGACTGTCTGCCAATGCGCCACCATGTACCGCATCGACGCGCCGCACCTCTGCTGGGCCCTGGAAAATCTCGCCGACGGCCATGTCGTCAATCACATCGTGGTGCCGGATGACGAAAAGCTGTGGGCGAAGGTGGCTCTCGACCGGATGATGGCCCTCAGCTAGGCGGGACCGTGAAAAGCGCCTCCGGCGGCGTTCTCGCGTCGCTCGAATGTTCAACGTATCGCAAGGGTACGCCTCACATCCTCGCCCGCTGCGGCCTAGCTGGAAGACGCTTTTGACGAGCCTGGGAGAGTGGCTAATGGTTAGTCCCCGTTCATCTTTCGTTCCAATTCACGCTTAAGATTTCGTTCAAGAGAATAGCCAGCCATGAATAATCCAGGCTAAGCGGCTCAGGCACTAACAAACCACTGGTTCCTCTCGCCTCGATTCGGTATAGTCCTCTCTTTACGCGCACTTCATGGTTATTTCGTTCCTCCGATAGAGCATCCTATGGACTATAAGGCGACCCTCAACTTGCCGAAGACCGACTTTCCCATGAAGGCGAACCTGCCTCAGCGGGAGCCGGAGATGCTCGTCCGGTGGGCGCAGGAGCGGCTCTACGAACGCATCCAGGAATCCCGCCAGGGGTTTCCGCGGTATATCTTGCACGATGGGCCACCCTATGCCAACGGGCGCATTCACATCGGTCATGCGCTGAATAAAATTTTGAAAGACATCATCATCAAGTCGAAGACGATGTCAGGCTACCAGGTGCCCTATGTGCCGGGCTGGGATTGCCACGGCCTGCCGATCGAGCATCAGGTGCTGAAGGAATTGGGTGACAAGAAACGTGACTTGGATGCCCTCGCGATCCGCAAACTCTGTAAGGAATATGCGGAGAAATACGTCGCGATTCAACGGGAGGAGTTTCAACGCTTGGGCGTTTTGGGTGACTGGCAGCAGCCCTATCTCACGCTGCGCCCCTCTTATGAGGCGACCATCCTTCGCGAGTTCGGCAGTTTCGTCGAACGCGGCGGGGTCTACAAGGGCCTGAAGCCTGTGTTGTGGTGCACGCAGGACCAGACGGCGCTGGCGGAGGCTGAAGTCGAATATGAGAACCACACTTCGCCTTCAATTTATGTGAAGTTCCCGCTGGTGAGTCCCCCGACGGTGCTGAGCAAGCGATTCGGCCCGTTGTCGTTTCCTGTCGGAGTCAAAAGCGCGTCGATTCTGATCTGGACGACCACGCCTTGGACCTTGCCGGCCAACCAGGCGGTCTGTCTGCATGCCGACATCGACTATGCCTTCGTCCAGGTCGGTGACGAACTCCTGGTGATCGCCGAGAAGTTGGTCGAGACAGTGGCCAAGGCCTGCAACCTGTCCGCCTATCAAGTGATCGCGGTCAAAAAAGGTGCTGAGGGTTTCGAGGGATTGGAAACGCAACGTCCTTTGACCACCGGGCTTTCGCCGATTCTCCTAGGTGATTTCGTCACCCTTGAGCAGGGGACCGGCTGCGTCCACATTGCGCCGGGCCACGGTATGGAAGACTATCTATTGGTGCTGGACCACAATGCCAAGGCCAGCGTCGGGGAGCGCCTTGAAATCCTGGCGCCCGTGGATAACGGCGGCAAATTCACGGAAGCCGTTCCGGAGTTTGCCGGGCAGCATGTGTTCAAGGCCAATCCGAAAATCGTGGAGCGTCTCAAGGAAAACGGCCGGTTGCTCGGCCATGGCTCGCTGAATCACTCCTATCCCCATTGCTGGCGCTGCAAACAGCCGGTCATCTTTCGCGCGACCGAACAGTGGTTTGTCTCAATGGAGACCAACGAGCTGCGGACAGAAGCGCTGGCGGAAATCGGTCGGGTACAGTGGGTGCCGCCTTGGGGGCGGGATCGAATCGAGGGCATGATCAAGAACCGACCCGATTGGTGTCTCTCCCGTCAGCGGGTCTGGGGCACGCCGATTCCGGCCTTTACCTGCGTGACCTGTAAACAGGTGCTGGCTCTGCCGCGGGTGATCGACCATGTGGCGGATTTGATTGCCCAGCACGGCACGGACTATTGGTTTGCCAACCAGGCCGACGCGTTGCTCCCTGCCGGCACTCAATGTGAAAGGTGCGGGGGGACGGAATTCGAGAAGGAACACGACATTCTGGACGTGTGGTTCGAATCCGGCGTGAGTTATGCGACGGTGCTCAAGCCGCGGCAATGGTGGCCGGCAGATTTGTATCTCGAGGGCTCCGACCAGCATCGCGGCTGGTTTCACAGCGCCTTGTTGGCCGGCGTGATCACGGATCGCCATGCGCCCTATAAGGCGGTATTGACGCACGGGTTCGTGTTGGACGGGGCGGGTCGGAAAATGTCGAAGTCAGCAGGCAACGTCATCGCCCCGCAGGATGTGATCAAGCAATCCGGCGCGGAAATTCTTCGCCTCTGGGTGTCGGCGCAGGACTACCGCGAGGACCTGCGGATTTCTCCGGAGATCCTGACCCATCTCATCGAGGCCTATCGGAAAATCCGCAACACCTGCCGCTTTCTCCTGAGCAACCTGTACGATTTCGATCCGGCCCAGCATCGCGTGCCGTTCGAGCAGTTGCCTGAACTCGATCGCTGGGCCTTGATGCGGCTGGGTGACCTGATCCCACGGGTACGCAAGGGCTACGACGACTTCGAGTTCCATGCGATTTTCCATGCGCTGAACAACTTCTGTTCCGTCGATCTGAGCGCAGTCTATTTGGATATTCTAAAAGACCGCCTCTACACGTTCCGCAAGGATTCGCCGTTGCGCCGCGGATCACAGACGGTGTTGTTCGACATCGTGGTGGCCCTCACGAAGCTGATGGCCCCCGTGCTCAGTTTCACCGCCGAAGAAATCTGGCGGATGCTGCCGGAGGCGGCGCGAGCCGACTCCAAGGCTGACAGTGTCCACCTGGCGATGTTCCCGGAGGTTGATCCACGTTGGGCGGATGCGAGATTGGCTGAGCGGTGGGAGCAGCTCCTTGAGGTGAGAACGGCGGTGCAGGGCGCACTGGAAGTGAAACGTCGCGACAAGGTGATCGGTGCGCCGCTGGAAGCGCGAGTGGTGATCGAAGCCCAGCCCGCATCGTATGAGTTACTGAAGAGGTACGGAACGGACCTTCCCGCGTTCTTTATTGTGTCGGACGTAATGCTAATTGAGCTTCCAGAGGTGCCCGACGCCCTGGCTTTCATCATCACCGTGGAGAAGGCCACCGGCGCCAAGTGCGAACGCTGCTGGAACTATCGTTCGGCCGTGGGAACCTTTCCCGACCATCCGACGCTCTGCGATCGCTGCGTGGAGGCGGTGCGTTGAGCACATCCATTCGTTACCTCCTGCTCGGGTTGCTCAGTTTGGCGATCGTAGTGCTGGATCAAGTGACGAAGGTCTACGTCATGGAGACGATGCGGTTGCATGAGTCCATCACAGTGATTTCCGATTTCTTCAGCATCACCTACATTCGCAATCCCGGCGCGGCCTTTGGGTTCTTGTCCTCCAGCAGCGGCACCTTTCGCTTCGTCTTTTTCGGACTGACTTCGATCTTTGCGGTCGGACTGCTCGGATCCATTCTGGTGCGCATGCCGAAGCATGACTGGATGGGCCAACTCAGCGTGGCCGCGATTCTCGGCGGGGCAATTGGGAATTTACTCGACCGGCTGCGGTACGGCGAGGTGATCGACTTTCTCGACTTCTACATCAACGGATACCATTGGCCGGCCTTCAACGTGGCCGATTCCGCGATTACCGTCGGGGTGGTGTTTCTGATTCTGCACTTCGCCTTCGAAAAGCATCCCGATGATGCGCCGGTGCTCCAAGAGAACCGCCCATCGTAACAGGATGGTCAAAAAGTCCGCCAGCTTTGTTCTCGCAAGACACTGCCGCCTCACTATCGCGGCGGCGTTCACAAGCGTGACGCGCTTTATTCAGCGCGTCGTGAACCTCAGAGGCTCAACCTACGGCTTATGGGAACAGAGCCTGTCCCGGCAGGCTCAGGGTGGGCGGGGTAAAAATGTTATGATTCGCCATCTCGCCGGCGTCCACAAACGTGGCGCTCATTATTCTTCGCGCCGTGGACCTCGCTGGATGGCCTTTTTGAACATCCTGTGAGTGCATTTATCCTTTGCTTGAGGGTTTTTCAACGGCTCTCCTAGCCCACCCCTTCCAGACTAGGCCGACAATGGCACGATGAAGCCGCCTTGTTCGCGGAATTGCCGCTGCTGGGCTTCCGAAAACATGACCAGCGGTTCGCTGTGGCAGAATTGGCACTCCTTGAGGGTGACAACCGTGTTCGGTTCCCCGATTCCCACCAGATACTGCTTGGCGAGCGTGAGGGCCTGCTCTTCATTCGTCGTCATCACGTCAAAGTGAAGCTTGCCGTTCTTGCCGGTGACCCAGGTATCGTACACGTGCACCGTATCCATCAGTTTCCTCTGGTAATTACCGAACGACCAACAGGACGATGAGGCCCAGCACCATGCGGTAGTAGGCAAAGACGCTCAAGCTGTGGCGTTGCACATAGGTGAGAAAGGCGGCAATGACGGCCCAGGCGACGACGAACGAGACCACCAGACCGATCCCGAGTGCGACATAGTCTTGTTGACTAAAGGCCGCTTGCGATTTCAGCATTTGATAAATCGTGGCGATGATCATCGTCGGTAACGCCAGAAAGAAAGAATATTCGGTAGCGACGCGCCGGTCGAGACCGGCCAGGAGACCGCCGACGATCGTCGAGCCGGACCGGGACATGCCGGGAATTAAAGAGACACATTGAGCCAGGCCGATCCAGAGGGCCGACCGTGGGGTGATTTGGAGCAGTTCCTTGACGCGCACGCGATTTCGCATCCGTTCGACTGCCAATATGATGAGCCCACCCACGATGAGCGAAATCGCGACCGTCGTCGGCGAGAATAGATAGGCCTTGATCGATTTATGGGCAAAGAATCCGACGAGGGCCGCCGGCAGAAAGGCCAATCCCAATCCAATGACGAACCAGAGGTTGGGCTGAGATTGAATCGACTTTTGAATGAGCATGATCCAGGGGGAATTCCCACGAGCCGCGACCAGCGATCGAAAGTCGCGCTGTTCACGAAGGGCATGTGACGCCAACGACGCGAGCTTCGTGCGTTCGTATGCGATGATGGCCAGAATCGCTCCGAGTTGGATCGAAATTTCCACGTTCGAGGCCATGTCTCCCGTGAAGCCGAGGGCATGGCCGGCGAGAATGAGGTGGCCGGTGGAGGAGACGGGAAGAAATTCCGTCAATCCTTCTATGATACCGAGAATGACGGCGAGCTCCGGGCCCCAATGCATCATAAATAAAATAAGATAGTAGTGGAGATACTGGTGGTGTGTGGTTTGCCGGACAGTCGATGCATATTCCCAAACTGTTCCCCTGCAGTCAAGCGCCGTCGATGTTTGCGATATTGGCGATAGAGGAAGTCACGAGTGATGGGCCGATCGACGGCGGAGGCCTCGCATTCGGCAAACATGTTGACAAACTGTGGGGCTTGGCATACACACAACAAGAGGAAAAGAATCGGATCGGTCCTGATCGAACAGGGAGGGTCGCATGAAGCATGTGTGGATGGCTGGGCTTGCGCTCGTCAGCGCGATAGCCGTCAGCGGATGCGTGAGTGATAAGAAATACCATGAGGCGCTCACCGACGCCGATGCCGCAAGGAGTGACCTGGAACGTACGCGCGCGCAAAAGAATGCGCTGGAACAGCAGGTCAAGACGCTCAAGGATCTCAATGCCAAGTTCGGCTCGGAAAGCCAAATCGCGAGGGATGAACTCCAACGTATCCAGCATGGTCGCGACAAAGAACGCGACACCATTGATGTGCGCACCAAGGAGCTGGAGGACAAGGTCAAGCAATTGACCGCGCAAAATCGGAATGTCAAACAGGAGTATGAAGAAGCCCGCCGGCACAACGAGCAATTGAAGTCCCTTGTTGCACGGTATCAGAAAGAAATGAAAGAGCGTGCCCGGTCGCTGTCACCTGGTATGGGCTCCTCATCCATGACGGCTCCGCCATCGGGTTCAAGCTCCTTCTCCGGTAAATCGGCTCCATCGCCTTCTGCCTTTGGAATACCTTCAGAGTCCGCTCCGGTCTCATCGGTGCTGAATATCAATAAGGCGCCCTCGTCCGAGCTGGTGCTCATGTTGGGCATCACCCAGGAGCAGAGAGAATCATCAGCAATCGGCCCTACAAAGTGAAGGGTGAGTTGGTGGCCAAGAACGTAGTGCCAAAGGACGTATTCGACGACATCAAGGACCGCGTTACGGTGAGCCCGTAAGTCATTGAAATCGTTCAGTGCTGATTCAGTGCTTTCACGAGTGGTGTAGCCAAAACCCGCCAGTTTGATGTAGCCAAACCCGATAGTGATGTAGCCAAAGGTTCTGTACCTGGGTCGTCGCCTTCAAGTCAAGGAAGGTGCGGCCTGGGCGCAGCCTTTGGTGTGCCTTCTATCGGCTTCCTCGCCAGCCAAATTTTCCCAAAAAATCTGTCAGCCCTACGCGATGCGCCTGAGACCAGATTTCCCCCATGCCGGGGGTCTCTTCTGGCCTCTCCTGGGATGGGCCAGTCTCCAGCCATGGGATGGGGCACCTTGTCTCCAGCCTATGGCCGGGGAAGGCCGGTGTACTAGCTGGCGTGGTCTGGTCCGTTCTCCCATGTCGATGGCCTGTTGCTGTTGCCGGGCGGCCTCCTGGGTGGCTCTCGTTCCGGGACATGCGAAGCGAAAGGAAAGCCAAGGTTCCACCAAAGGTCCACCATTCCCGCCCGTATGGCTCGCAACCTCGCAGGATCGTTCAGGGTGAACTAAGGCAGATATAAGACTGTACCTTCTGTTCTGTCTTGTTCAGTCTTCCCCTTCTACCTCTTCATCTGATCTAAGACTAACCGTACACCTTCCCCTTAGTTCGACATGAGGCGCGGTATCCCGTTGAGCCTTGAGCTGAACTCAAGATCAAAGGGAGGCGCGGTATCGTTTCACTCTTGTAACGTTTCAATCCTGTAACGCAACCACTCACATAGGAGGTTCATCATGGCGAAGTCTACCAAGGAACGAGTGCGCGCCCACCGTGAGAAGGGTCTGTCACCCGCGTCGAAGGCCACTCTCAAGATGAATCGTCTCCTGATGGCCTTCCCGCAGTTCACCGGACGCATTGAAGAAGTCTACGAGAAGTGTTTACAGGAGATCCCTCCTAAGCTCAGGACGCGGGTCTAGGCATAGTCAAGAGAATCTCGCCTAGCAGGATCGACGTAGAAGTTTTAGCGAAGGCTGGAAGTCAGGCGAAGAAACAAGGAAACGCGCTAGTCTTCCTTGCACCGTACCGCCAACTCTGTGACGTAGACTAGTACGAGTTGCTTTTCCTCAACAGTCATGGGCGGGACTAAGTGAGTGGGAGACAGAATGGTCTCAGATGCAGCGATCAAGTCGCGGATTTCCGACCTGAATTGAAATTCCATGTCGAGACCTCCTTGAACAGCTGGAGGGGGAAAGAAGTGATGATACGCCCCCGCCGACTTAAAATCTGTAGAGCGGAATGGGATGCACCTGTCGGGCAAGTGTCTGTGGGAGCCGATAGAGAGGGCTTGACTCTGCCCTTCAGGGGGAGCCAAGCTAAAATATCCGTGGAGGTCTGTATGAATCCTCGGGTAATGCCTAACTGCCCCACCGTTTTCTTCTATCCATACGACATCCGTGCATCTCCCTTGCCCCCTCCTGGTTGTCACGTCAACGACGAGGGACATTTCTTCTACGGGAAGGGGTAGTAGCCATGAAAACACCAACCTTCGTAGCTCTTATCATGGTGTCTGGAACGTTCGTTGCCGCCGTGGCGTTCGGTAACCCGACGATGCTGCCACAGCATCCCGGTTACCCTATGGACAAAGCGATAGATCCAGTCGCTGGCCAGTCGCTTGCCAATGATCCGGGCCGTTCAAATGCTATCGGGGAATCGGCGCTTCGTAAGTCGGCAGCCATCAGTGACAACAATCTGTCTCAACAGTTGTCACCAAGCGACGAGGACAAACTCCGTGAGAAGCCCGCGACCGATGTCAGATCAAAAAAGGATGATCCAAAGACGGATCGCCGATGAAGGGCCAAGCGCAGCCTTAACTAGCAAAAACAGTTCTGGTGACGGGTCGTGGCCAGAGGGTGTGCGGGACATGGCAAGGGGTGTATGGGTAAAGCTGTGTCCTGCGGCTCCCTCTCCATGACCAGTTCGGAGCCGTCTTGACCTCTGAAAACAGGGTTCGGGACACCCCCTCTAAGCCCATACCTACCATAGAGCACAATCCAAACGCTTAAG
The DNA here is from genome assembly GCA_021323395.1 of Nitrospira sp. GTDB lineage: Bacteria > Nitrospirota > Nitrospiria > Nitrospirales > Nitrospiraceae > Nitrospira_A. Next base: position 1,947 of record JAJONL010000020.1, on the reverse strand, counting down.
TGCTTGATTGTTGAAGGGAAGTCCAGAGTCGATTCTGCTCCCAGAACAGGGAGGGGGCTACTTCCCACCGTGCCATGCCAACCTAGGGAGAATCCCTGAATAGGGATAGGGCCATTTGGCCAATGTATAGGTCTTTGGGCCTTGACGAACTTCTCCAGACTTCGCTAGTGTATGGCCCGTCCATACATCCTCAACCGGGGAGGTCTGTCATGCTCGACGTTGCTGAACGGAAGGAAGTCAGCAAGGAAGTACTGCAATTCGTCCTCGCCAGTGAAGCCCTGCTCTCGCCAGTCTTGCGGCCATCCGCGCTCACCCAAGAAGAATGCAACCTGGTCGCGGAGTACGTGATGAACCTCTCGCGCTCCGGCAACCAGTGGTCGAAGGCCCTTCCGGTTCGGTATAATACGTAGACTAGACGCGGCGCTGTTCCGTCGCTTCGTCGGTGACTTAGGAGTGGGGTCTACCTGGGCCGACGGGGGTAGACTCAACCTTTGTTTTGCTTTAGTTCAGCCTTACCGTTTGACCTTCTCCCCACCGATCCAAATTCTATGGCGGTTCCGAGACTCAATTCACCCGTCACTAAATCGAGCGTCACAGGAGCTGCCAGAGGGACTGTCTTGTTTTGAACAGACACCCATGTGGAAAACGCCGAATATAAGGCATGACACTCTGAGACCATTCGCTCATGGATATGGCGACTGTTCAGCGTACGGCACCACTTCCCATCCTGCTGGCGGACGATTTTACGCCCTTCCGCACCACGCTCCGACAAATCCTAGAGAGGTATCGCGAATTTACGGTTGTCGGGGAGGCGAGCGATGGAAATGCCGCCCTTGAGTTGGCGCTATCGCTGGCCCCCGAGGTCGTGATTTGAAGCGAATGCTGCCGGATCTGTACGTAATCGGCCTCTCGTCCAACAACGACGCCGACACACAGACAGCCATGAAGACAGCCGGATCATCCGCCTTCCTATCCAAAAGTTGTACTCATCAGCTGCCCCGACTGATCGCCGTACTCACAGGCAGATTGGTGCCAGTGAAGATTTCGCCTGAAGCTATGCGTATTGAGACTTGATAAAAGAAGCGAGGGTTGGCTCAGACGCTTAGGATCTAGAACCACCGCAAGCCTTGATACGTCTTTTTGATCTGTTCTTCTCGTTCGCAGGTGAGTTCGGCCATCATACGCTGTCCTACGGTAGCCTGTTCGGGGATTCTCGCGAGACAGGCTTTGAGCGTGTCCTCCGCCGCTCCTGGCGAAACGTCGCCGAACCTATCCCTTGGTGGAAGAACCAGATTTCCTTTCGGTTGCTGTTCCTCCGTGGCCCCTTTGGGTTGCTGCTCGTCTGCTTGAGTTGAGAGGGGCGACAGCGATGATATGACTAACAGGGCGGAAGAAAATAAGAGAGACCGTGTGATCCACCTGAGCTGCATAATTACCTCAATCAGTGTTTCATCAGCTTACTCAGTAAATTCGTCAGCTGTCTAGAGTGGGGTTATACCCAGTACTCAACGCCGTCAGTTTCCATAATCATGGCGGCATGACCAATGCGGCGCAGACACAGCAGGCCATTCGGAATAGGGCAAAGGCTAAACTCTCCGTCATCAAGGCCGACAAAGAAGACTATAGGGTCAGACCCTTTTTCAAAGCAGGTCTGGAAAGATGCTATCCGCTTGTTTCTACAGAGCAATTCTGAATGGAGCAGGCAAGGGCATACGCTCATCAAGACCTTCCACAGGATGAAGTTGTCTGAGGTCGTTTGAAGGGTATGGATGGAGGTCTGCCTGGGAATCAGGTGGGCCTCTGTCTTCGTTGTGCTTTAGTTCAGCCCTAGCCTACCTTACTCCCAGCCGATTCACATCCCATTGCGTTGCCATAAGTATCTGATCCTAGTATCCTGCCTATGTAGGAGGGCTGGCATGATACAGGACATTCTTTGGTGGGTTAATC
>JAJONL010000109.1 GCA_021323395.1 Nitrospira sp. | reverse complement strand
AGTCCGTTTGCACTCCTGTTTCTCGTGGTGGTGCTGCTCCTGATGGGGTTTAACGTGCTTCGGGAGTATGAACGCGGCGTGATCTTTCGATGGGGCCGGCTGGCCAAGGGACTCATCGGGCAAAACGGTCCCGGTGTCGTGGTCATCATTCCGTTTATCGACAAGCTGGTGCGCGTCAGTTTGCGCACCGTAACAATGGATGTGCCGCCTCAAGATGTCATCACCAGAGACAATGTGACCGTCAAGGTGAACGCGGTCATCTATTTTCGTGTCGTGGATCAGGAGCGGGCCATCATTCAGGTGGAAGATTACCTCTACGCCACGTCCATGATGGCGCAGACGACACTCCGCAGCGTGCTGGGGCAGAGCCAGCTCGACGACCTCCTGTCGAAACGGGAACAGATCAACGCGGATCTCCAGCGGATCATCGATCAGCAGACGGAGCCGTGGGGCGTGAAGGTCAGCGCCGTGGAAGTCAAAAACGTGGACCTGCCGCAAGAAATGCAGCGAGCCATCGCGCGCCAAGCGGAAGCGGAGCGCGAACGTCGCGCGAAGGTTATTCACGCCGAAGGCGAATTCGAAGCCTCCCAACGACTGGCCGACGCCGCCGACGTGATCAGCCGGAATCCCGCTGCCCTGCAGCTTCGATATCTGCAAACCCTGGTCGAAATCGCCGCTGAGAAAAACTCCACGACCATCTTCCCCATTCCGATCGATACCATTGCCCCCTTCTTGAAATACTGGAGCAAGCAGGCCGAGCCCTGAAACTCCTGCTGAATCCGTGACCCTGCTGGCCGCCGAAGCTCGTGGCGCTGAGTCGGGACGTACTGACATGCTCAAGCCATCGAAGTGCCCCCAGACCTGGCCGCTGCAGGACCTAAGACATCCAACTCCCAACCTGCGGCAGTGCTCAACCGTTCCATCTGAGTGTGATCGGCCTTCGAAATCTCGATCGGCTTTGCCTGCTGAGGGTAGACCCAGCCCCAACAAACACGTACACTATCTCATGGTGTCCATGTCGGCTCCTATCAGGCTCCCATGCCCCATGATATCAGCCAGGCTTCTGCTGTTTCTCGTGAAGGAGAATCCCTATGCCCTCCAGAAAAAGCCTCGCACTCCCAACGACGAAGTCGATTGCGTCCTCAGTCAAGAAGCATGCAGGACAGGTAAAGAAAATCCAAACGTTGCGGCACGGAGAGGCCGAGACCGTGCGTGAGGCCGAATATCGCGGACATCATATCGTCGTCAGAACCAGGTACGACATTGAAGTGGACGGGCGAATGGTCATGGGGCACATGGGGGTGACCAATGACGGGAAGGTGCACTACCATCCCGTCCCGAACATGGCATTTGTCTCAGCCATCGACATGGTTAAAAAACTCATCGATGTTTTCCCCGACGATTTTTCCTCGACAGGCATGGGCAGGAAGGCGGGCAGGAAAAAGAAGAAAGCCAGGATGGCCCACCGTTATAAGTAAGTAGGAGTCTACGATGGCGATTACGCGAGCGAACATCCTGACCAATACGGTAGCGAGACAACAATATATCCAAGGCGTCACTCTGCTGAAAAACGAATTCACCGGTCCCACCACCAGCAGCTTAGGCATTGCCGGACCCTCACGTCAGGTGAGCACCTATGATCTGTTCGTCGTCTGGCACCATACGGCCATGTTGACCATGACGCCGCCGACCCAAGGAGATCGTAACGCAGCCCATCGAGGTCCAGTATTCTGCCCCTGGCATCGTTTCATGCTGCGCCAACTGGAGCTCAACCTTCAGCGCGTCCTCAACGACAACGCCTTTGGCCTGCCCTATTGGGATTGGGCGGCGGATGGTCAGAAAACGGCGGCTCAACAGAAAACGTCCGCCATTTGGGCAGCGAATGCCCTGGGCGGATCGGGCCATCCCGTGAAGACCGGCCCGTTTAAATTCAACGCTACCGATCCAAACAGTTTCCGTGTTCGGATCGAAGCGGACGTCAATGGACAATTAGTGCAAAGGGATCACGGATTGCGGCGGACGCTGGGAACTCAAATCTCCACCTTGCCCACGAAAACCGACACCAGCAGTCTCTTGACCCTGACTCCCTACGACGCGGCGCCTTGGGATACTTCGTCCTCAGGTTTCCGGAATCGAGCCGAAGGATGGGCTCCCCCGGCTGCGCCCGCGCTTCATAACCGTGTGCACGTGTGGGTGGGGGGAGATATGCTGCCGTCGAGTTCCCCTAACGACCCTGTCTTTTACCTGAATCATTGCAACGTGGACCGCATCTGGGAAGCCTGGTTGACGAGACAGGGACGAACGTACCTTCCGCTCCAAACTGCGCCGGCCTCGTTAAGAGGCCACCGGATCAATGATCAGATGTCCTCTCTCATCTCGCCTCCGACGAGACCGAGCGATGTCCTCGACATGAGATCGATCTACGTCTACGATTCGCTCGCTGTCTAGCGAAGCCCGCGCAGCCTCGTGCAAGCCGCAGGGCGCCCTTCCACCCGGGCTTCTCCAACTCCCATCTGTTCCCCCCATCGGAGGTCCTGCCAGTGGATACAGGCCTAGAGTCTTCCCGCCTTCTGCCTCATCCCCCATCACGTTGCGGTCGAATTTCCGCAGAAAATGCCATGTAGCCCCTCCAGGCAGCGAGCTCTTCGATCGACCCGTCAATGTCCGCTCGTAGCCGTAAACGAATGCCCTGTAGGATGTCCCTGAATCCACGAAGTCGCGCCGAGATACGATGCCTCAGCAGCATCAAGATCGCCTTCCTCTCCTCATTTCGAACTCGTCATGCGCGGTGCAGCAACGCGTTCAGGTTCATATCTCGCCGATCAAGATGCCATCACCATAGTCCTGGTCTGCCTTCAGCAATTCTTGAGCGATGTTCGCTGGCGCTTTTGTGATAGGTCCAGTCTCGATAGACTGCGGTGTCGGCCGGACAGGCACACTCGTCTTGACAGTGATGAACTGTGCCGACCCCAAAGATGCGGCACTCTCACTCCTGGCTCGCAATCCATCACCCGCCGACGGCGTATCACGCACGAAGTCCCTGCTCTAAGGTCCGTCCGTGGCGGTAGGCGCGCTGGCTCGTCCGCGATGCAACCGGTATCCACCGCAAACCTTACACCTTGCCTGATTCCGCTGTTTGTGGGATAAGCGCGGCTCATCATTCACTACGAGTGACCAACTGCTTTGGGGGTCGATTCAAGTGCAGGGCACGGTTGCACAGGTGCCGGGCGACCTGAGTTCTCACCACACAAGCGGATCAGACAGACCGGTATAAGGGGGAGGCACAGCATGCCGCAAAAGAAATCTGGCAAGGTCACATGGTCAACCGCGGAGGGGTGGGAGGTCCAAGCTGCGAGTCCTATACGCAGGGGGCGTCGCGCAGCCGTCGAGGCTCCAGACCCCTTCGTCGCTCAGCTCACAGCGGCGAGCCGCTGGGAAGTCGAACAGACCCTGGTGGCCACCCCGAAGGCACGTCGCGGCGAGGCTGCCCCTGCCCCACTCACCCTGGATATAGAAGGCGATCCTGACGAGCTGTACGTCGTCATGACCCGTTACGCGTCCGGGGCGATTCGGTTTCATATGCCGACGGAGCCGGCCCGACGGGGCGCGCGCCGAAGCGGTCGAAGAATTTTCCGGTTTTCAATTCCAGTTCCGGCTACTCCTCTCATGGACGAAGGCGCCCGCCGCGGCTTCATCAGCCGGGCCGTCAAGGCCGTCGTGTTGAAGATCGCCGGCAAGATTGCCGACTTCGCGCTCTCGAAGCTCGCGTTACTCTGGGAAACCGCCACGTGGAAACTGAAAAAACAACGTGAAGGATGGCTCTCCGTGACGGCCGAAGGCCTGAGCGGAGACCAGGGCCTGCCGGCTGCAGACTTACGCACACTGAGCGCATCGGATCGCCATCTTCTCTTTCTCCATGGCACGTTCTCCAACACCAAAGCGGCTTTCCACGGATTGGCGCACACCCAAGGCGGCAGCGGCAAAACATTGTTCGATGAACTTCAGGGAAGCTACGGCAATCGCATCTATGGGTTCGATCACTTCACCCTGAGCCGCACCCCTCAAGAGAACGTGCAGATGTTGCTCGAGGCTCTGCCCAATCGCCCGACGACCTTCGACGTGATCACCCACTCGCGCGGAGGCTTGGTCCTCCGGCACCTCGTGGAACGTCGGGATTTATTCGGACCGCTGGCCGACCGGTGCGTAATCGGCCGAGCCGTGTTGGTCGCCAGCCCGAACGAAGGCACGCCCCTCGCCTCACCCGACCATGTGACCCACTACACGAACTGGCTCTCCAACGTGCTGGAATTGTTTCCTGACAATCCCTTCACCACCGGTGTCGAATTCGTCAGCGAGGCCTTGTCCTGGATTGCCCGCCGCATCGTCGGCGGGTTGCCGGGCCTGGCCTCGATGGATAACAAGGGCGATATCATTCGCCGCTTGCAGGCGGCGCCGGGGCCACCGAACCAAGCCTACTCAGCGCTGGTGGCGAACTTCGAGCCGGACGCCACCGTGCTTCAGCGGATCATCGACGCGGGAGCGGATCTCTTTTTTCCGACAGCCAACGATCTGGTCGTGCCGACTGAAGGTGGCTGGCGAGTGGATGCGGGAAGCGCGACCATAGTCACGATACCGGGTGACCGGGTGGGATGCTTCGGTTTAGGGGGGAACCTCGCGCAGCAGAAGGCGGTCAATCATGTGAATTTTTTCGAAGATCCCGGCACGGTGGACTTTTTGGTTCGCGCCCTGCGAGGGCAATCGCAACCGGGCACGGCGATGGTCATTGAGCAAAATTTGCCGTCCGGCAAGCGACGAGGCGCCGTTCGCGCAGACATGCGACCAGCCATGGCGGCCACCTCCCGACGCGACCAGGCGGCGACGATCTCCCCGACAGGTGCAGCGGCTCATCCTGCCCAACCTGCTCCGACCGACGTTTCCCAGCCCCCGCGTCCTGAGCCTGACGACGTGTTCCACATTGCCCTGATCGATCCTGATCCAAACGATGCCGTCGCGAACCTCATCGCGACCTTCCGGAATGCGCGCGTGATGGAGACCGTGCACACCAAGCCCCAAAAAGACCATGGAAGCGGGGCGCTCCAATCACAGCAAGACGGCGACACAGTGGCAAGACATCGATGCCGCGCAGGAGCACATCCGGGGTTACATCGACGGCGACCCTCGATATCCGCGGTTGCCGGGAGAAAAAGACCTCCAGGAGTTCGGCGGGGCCCTGTTCAAGGCCCTCCTTCCAGGCCAGGTGCGGAGACTGTACGATGCCGCGCGGTCGGAGCAGATGAATCAGCGGCTCAATCTGATCTTCACCTCCGACAATGATTGGCTCGCCCAACAAGCGTGGGAATTTCTTTACGATCCCGATCGCAGAACGTTCCTGGCCCTCGAAGAGGTGAATTTCACGCGCAATGTGCTCACCGCCATTCCTGCCGAACGCATCCTGCCTCGTGCCGTCATGCGCATCCTCGTGGTGGTCGCCCAGCCGCTCGGATTGGGCGCGTTATCGGTCGATGAGGAAACGGACGTGATCCGCAGCGGGTTCCGACGTCTCCTCGATGCGAAATTGGCTGAGGTCGAACTCCTGCTCGACGCCACGCCCGAGCTCCTGCATCGCACTCTGGAAGCCGCCTCCGCGCCGTTCGATATTCTGCACTTCATCGGCCACGGAGAATATCGAGAGAATGAAGACTGCGGCTACCTGATCTTTGAGAATCCGGAAGGCGGCGTACATGAACTGGATTCATCGACGCTCCGCCAGATCGTGTGCCGCAGGGGCATTCGCCTGGTCTGCCTCAATGCCTGCGAGACGGGAAGTGGAGGACATGAGGATTTCAGTCGCGGCGTGGCCCAGACCTTGGTCGCGGGTGGCGTGCCGGCGGTCGTCGCCAATCAATATGCGGTATTGGATGTGTCGGCAACCGCCTTTACGCGGCACTTCTATTGGGCATTGGCTTTAGGACAGTCCATCGGCGATGCGGCCCGTGAAGCGCGTGTGGCGGTCAATTATTCGATTTCAGGCGAAGCCATCGATTGGGCAGTACCGGTAGTGTTTGCCCGCAATCCTACCCAGCAGCTTTCCCTCCCACAACCGGCAGCCGACTATGAACGGACACGCACCGCGTTGATGCGAAGTCGGCGGCGGGCGATGCAGGACCGGACTCGAATAGGCATGTGGAACGCACATCGCATGATTCCCCACCTACCGGAGATTTGCGAGCGCCTCACACGAGTGCAACGAGTCTATTCGTTTGAAGTGGTTTCATTCCCTGCGCCGATCGGCACCTGGAGGCGTGAACAGGATAAGGATCAGGCGTTCGTGGTGGCCGAAACGCTTTATGAGCGCTTGAAAAACAAGCCGAAGGAGCTGGGCTTGGATCGTCTCGTCTGCATGATCAACTTTCCGCTCAAGAGCGGAAAATCAAAATACTTATACTACTGGCCGCTCAAGGCAGGAAAAGGCGATCGCCTGGCCATCGTCTCAACATTTGACCTTCTCGAACAGTTGACCGGACCGGAATTTACGGTCGAACGGATGATGGCCCACCTGGCTGCTGCCGTGGCCGCAGGCCTCACTCCGCATCACCCTGGCGTGGGACCGGCCGACTGCCCGTATTTTTACAATAAGGACCGTCACATCAGCTCGATTGCCGGCCGCCTCCGATTCTGCGCGGCCTGTCGACGCCAGTTCAAGGGGAAGGATGGTCAGGCACGGCTCCGGGCGGCCCAACAGCTCCTGGCGGCCTACCCGTGAATCGCGGCAGGTCTCATTCCGGCGGCTGGAACCGGCGCAGGGCCTTGAGGAGGTCTGCAGGGGTGCCGATGTCGATGTAGGTGTCATGAGGAAAGCTCACGCTCTGCACTGCCCATCCCTCTCTTAGCGCGGCCTGCAGCACGACGCCCATGGCGAGGTCTCCGCCGAGGTCGTTGGTTGTATTCGCCAGCTGTCCCAAGTTGCGACGGGTATCCTCCGCGCGCAGAAACCGATGCAGAAAATCCGAGAAAGCCGGCGTCCAGACCGCGCAACACCAGCCGTATGTGAGGATCGTTGAAGCCGGTTTCATGACGATCGTCCTGACGCGACCGTCGGTGTCGCAATCCACCATGTCCCACACGCGATGGTCATAGACGCGATGCAGCCCCAATACCACCTCGGCCCCGGTCCGTTCTTGCGTCTCAATGAGCTGCCGATAGGCATCGTCGGGACCGAAGAGAATATCGGGGAAACCGAACGCCACGCGCTTCTGTTCGAGAAAGGGATAAGCCCGGTCAATGGTGTCGGGTGGCCCCAAAGAACCTGAAATCACGATATACGCAAGCGACAGATCCACCAAGCTGCCGTCACGGAAATAATTCGGAATGTCCCACTTCCCGTCCCGAATCACCAGATAGGCCTTGGTAATACTGGCGGCCTTGAATTTCTCCAGCAGATAATGCGCCGCCACCTTGGGGCGCGACATCCCGGTTTTCTCATCGATGGCGAAGCCGAC
>JAJONL010000229.1 GCA_021323395.1 Nitrospira sp. | reverse complement strand
GAAGGCACGACCGATGGCTGCCGCCGCCTGATGCCAAGTTGGTCGCGGTTCAGCATGGTGACACGTTGGTCCATGGTCGGTTCGCCTTGCCCAACAGACCATTGTGCTCAGTTGTGCTTACTCCCTATAAAGTTCGTTCAAGTGGTACTCTTCATGCAGCTGTTCCGATTTTTGGAATACGCATCCTTTTCATTTGGTATTCCTCCTCATAGATGTGAATTGCTGTGAGTAGGGTAGCCAGTAGGAGGGGGCCGAAGAACACGCCAATAAACCCGTACGCCGCAAGCCCTCCAACAATACTAAAAAAGAGAAAGAGCGTCGGTAGCTGCGTTCCATGGCCATTAATAACGGTTTAACCATTATCGACTACGCCTACGACCACGAGGCCGCCCCACACGGCCATCGCAATTCCCTTCCAGAGTGGTCCTGACCACAAAAAGTATCCGACGACCGGTAGCCAAACCAACGCAGTCCCGCCAATGGGCAAGAGAGAAAATAGTGCAGTAATCGCCGCCAGCACCAAGGGAAAGGGTGCACCGAGGTTGGCATAGGCGCCTCCTGCCAAGATGCCCTGCAGGGAGCGCAGTCACAAGAACCCCTTTGACGACCACCGCCATCGTGCTATCTAGCCGACCAAACACCTTGCGTTTATGTCGCTCTTCCAAGGGCAGGATGTGATAGAGCCGCCAAAATAAATTTCTTCCATCTTTATAAAAGAGCTTCGCGACTCATGTTTCTTCTTCCCGCTGAGCTTTGCGGGATGGGCCGCGTATTGCCTGCCTCATTAATTGTCCAAACTGAGCAATTTCGGTCAGTCCCCAGCTTTCCCAAGGTCCAGCATGGGTTGTGTGGCTTAGAGGCGGCATCCGATCGTCACCTCACATGTGAATAGCGCCCAGGGCTTTTGGACCAGGGCGGAAGAGGAGGACCTATGGCGTGCGCACGATGCAGTGGATTGCTGGTGATCGAGGTCTGGGGGGTCCTCGACAATGTCCGTGAAAAGCGCCTCCCGAAAATGAGATGTGTGAACTGTGGGTCCATCGAAGATTCCGTGATTCTCGAGAATCGTCTTATAGAAAGGAGCGCGATATGCTGTACTATGCACTGATATTCTTGGTGGTTGGAGTCATTGCCGGAGCCCTGAATTTGGCCGGGGTATCCGCGGTGGCGGTTCAGATTTCCTGGGTCCTGTTCTTGGTCGGGATCGTGTTGCTGGTGATTCATCTGGTCACGGGTCGTTCCGTCCGGGCCTCGTGAGCAGCCGATTCACCTGACCAGAGTCGGATCCCCTCCAGTAACCTGTTAACCGTTGGAAGAAGGAGATGTCGATGAAACTGGCAGACAAGAAATGCAGCGATGGAGGCAGTGTGCCGCCGTTGAAGGCTCTCCGCGCGAGGGAGTTGTTGAAGCAACTCGGCCGAGGCTGGAGACTCAACGGAAAAGGGCATTTGGAGCGGCTCTACACCTTCAGGGATTTCGCGCAGGCGCTTGCATTTGCGAATAAGGTTGGCGCTGTCGCCGAGGTCGAGGGCCATCATCCTGATCTTTATGTAGCCTGGGGCAAGTGCAAGATCGCGTTTTCGGGTGTATAGCTCACGTGACCGTACGCCGTCGGTTGATTGATTCCGGGCTTGGTGGACTCAGTCTCCGCCGCTGGCGCGGATGTGTCTGTCAGCGACTCGCATCCCCCACGGATCAGAGAGACTTCAAATACTCGACGAGATCTCGCTGCTGCTCCGCCGTGAGACCGAGAGTACGAACCCGGTTGTAATGTGCCACGACGTCCGCGAGCGTGGCCGCGCTGCCGTCGTGGAAATAGGGCGGGTGCTGCCATAGGGCACGCAGAGGGGTTGTGCGGTACGCCTTGTTTGCCGTGCGCGCCGCGTACGCCCCATCGACGCCGGTTTCGGCCGGCGCATGCAGCTTCCCGCTGTTGTTATCAGTGCTGGTCGCACCCACATGACAGGCCGAGCATGTCTGCCCAAACAACGCGCTTCCACGCCCTGCGGCAGCGACATTGAAGCTGCCTTCTGGAGGGGGTGGAGCCGCTAGGTTGTGCTGGTAGTCGCGTAACGCCGGAAGCTTGGGGCCGACCATGTCCGGTGACTGTTTGACGTCGATCCCGAGTCGTGGGTCGGAGAAATTGCCGTGTCCATGCATTTGGGTGACGGCCACATACGCATTCCAATAAGAGATCGGCCCCTCCGCCGTATACGTTTCATTCTCGATCTGGGCCAAGCCATAGGCGGGTGGAATGACGAGCGGCGTGTTCTTTCCGTCCAAGTTGAAGCGCGGGTCGTATTTGCCTGGACCCCATGACGCGTAAACCGCCTTCTGGTCCTTGGGTATCGCGGGCGAGAGTGCAATGATGGCTCCAACGTCAAGATCTCGATTCGGCCACCCGTCGCGCCGGTGGCCGATCCCAGGGAGCAGTGCGTTGTCGACCGTGGAATGGCAAAATGCGCACGTGATGCCGATCCGCGCGATGTTACCTTCCTCGTCGAAGGTCGCCTGTACGCCCACAACGGCGTTCTCTCTAAGTAGCTCCTTGGTTCCGCTGGTCCCGAAGGGGTTATGCATAACGAACTTGAGAAGATTCAACTTATCCAAGTCCACCTTAACGCCGAGTCCGAGCGCTTTAAGTGGTCGGAGATGCTCCTCCACCACCTCATGGAGGCGGGCGGTGTCAGTCCAGTATTGTTCGTCACCAAAGGTATCGAAGCGAAAGATGCGTTGGCCCTCGGCGAGCGGGGATGAGTCGGCGAGTTCAGGTGAAATGTTCTCTTTCGTACATCCGATAAAAGCAACTCCCGCTATCAATACAACGAGAGACAGCGTGGCGATCCCGATATTCGTCGGTCGAAGCCTCCGACCTGCTGTACGTTCCATCTGGGTAGTCATGTCGTTTTCCGCCCACCGCCCACAGGCCTTCTCTCATGCGGAGAGCATTGAGGCGTTGTGCGGGCTGATCGGCAGAGTAAGGGTCGCCGTGGTGCCCTGCTTGGGTGCCGATACAAAATCAAAGCGACCGTTTAAGGCTTTCATGCGTTCCCGGATAGTGAGGAGACCGATCTTCGAGGAGTGGACGCTCCCCGTGCCAGGAAGCGTTGGCCCTGCCGATGCCGCAAGATCGAAACCGCTTTCGTCACGCACCACGATCTGAAGGAGGCCCTGGTCGCAGGTCAGGCGGACCGTCGCCTGTTTCACGGCCGCATGCTTCGCCGTGTTGATCAGCAGTTCTCGCACCGAGCGAAAGAGCAGGACGGTACCACTGATAGGAAGGCGGCACTCATCCATTCGATCGATTTCTACTCTTACCTCTAGCTCGTGGCGCTTCATCTGTGTCGCGAGCGCTCGAATCCCCGCGACCAGTCCTTGTTCGTGCAGGATGGGTGGACTCAACTCGGCCATCAAAGTCTGGCAATACTGTAAGGCTTGGCTCAACACCTCGTCGACTTCTCGGACCAGCTCATCGCCTGCTGAAGGCACAGAGAGTCGCTGCAGCTGTCCGATTTTCATCCGGCCGAGCACGAGCAACTGCGCCAGATAGTCGTGCAATTCCGTTGCTAGGTGCGTGCGTTCACGCTGCTCCGCGGCATCGAGCGCGGTCGCCAGGGAC
>JAJONL010000228.1 GCA_021323395.1 Nitrospira sp. | reverse complement strand
AAATCGAGTTTTTCCGCAGCCTGATAGGCCGCCACGGATTCCGGCGCGGGCGTCCGCTGCGTCGGGGGATACGCATCAGGCTGGCGATTCGACAGGGTCGTGCGGCTCGGTTGTCATGGGCCGTCTTCCGCAGGATCCACAACGTGGGGAGATCAATGAACGAGACGAGCTGCGACTTTCTGATTGTCGGGGCTGGAGTGATCGGTGTGGCCATCGCGAGGGAACTCAGGCGTCGGCACCGCGCCACGGTCGTCGTGCTCGAAAAGGAGGTCGCGGCCGGTTTGCATGCCAGCGGTCGTAACAGCGGCGTGCTGCACGCGGGCGTCTATTACAAGGCCGGCACGCTCAAGGCTCGATTGTGTATCGAGGGGAACCGGCGGATGCGGGCCTATTGCCGGGAAAAGGCTATTCCGCTCAACGACTACGGCAAGGTGATTGTGGCGCGGACGGAAGCCGAGTTGCCCGCGTTACGCGAGTTGCACGCGCGAGCCCAGGCCAATGGAGTGCATGTGAATCTGCTCGATCCGAAGGCATTAAAGGAGGTCGAACCCTGTGCCAGGACGGTGCAGCAGGCGCTGTATGTCAGGGACACGGCGGTGGTGAATCCCCAGCGAGTCATGGCTGCGATGGTGGCGGATGCCGAGCGCGAAGGAGTGCAGTTTCGATACGACTGTGCCTGGCAGGGGCGTGAGGGCGAGACGGGGGCGCGCACCACCTGCGGCGCTTTCTCGTATGGGCATTTCGTGAATTGCGGCGGGCTGTATGCAGATCGTATTGCCCATGCCTATGGGGTTGGGCGGCACTTCAAAATTTTGCCCTTTCGCGGACAGTTTTTTCGCTTGCGTCCTGAGTCCAAGCTCCAGGTCCGAGGCAACATCTATCCCGTGCCGGACTTGCGGAATCCCTTTTTGGGCGTGCACTTTACGCGACGGCCTGAAGGCGACGTCACGATCGGGCCTTCGGCCCTCCCTTTGCTTGGGCGCGAGCAGTATCGGGGCATGAGCGGGGCGACGTTCGGGGATAGTCTGACGATGCTCATCTACCTGATGCGGCTCTTCGGTCGCAACCGTGACCATTTTCGCTCGATCGCATGGACGGAAATGGTCAAACTGACGCAAGCAGGCTTTTTTCGTGAGGCGGAGAATTTGGGGGTGGGGTTTGAAAAGGCCGATTTGCTGCCGGGCAAAGAACCGGGCATCAGGGCGCAATTGATCGACGTGAGAACGGCCGAACTCATGAGTGATTTTGTCATTGCGCCGGGGCCGCGTTCCACCCACGTGTTGAATGCCGTCTCGCCGGCTTTCACCTCATCGCTCCCCTTTGCCGAGCATGTCGTCGACGCGCTGACGGGTGAATGAGCAACCGATGGACGTGATGATCGAATTTTCTGGTCTGCAGCCCCGGCGAAACGCTAAGATCCGGTAGTTGATGACCGGTCCTGAATCTCATGCGCCAAGCCATCATGGTCCGTGTGAGCCAAACATTCTGTTGCTGCGGGGGTGAGGGATGAAAGGTGTCGTACTCGCCGGGGGTCTCGGGTCTCGATTGCTGCCTCTCACCAAAGTCACGAACAAGCATCTCCTGCCGGTGTACGACAAGCCGATGATCTACTATCCGATTCAAACGCTGGTGAATGCCGGTATTACGGAAGTCATGCTGGTGACGGGGGGGAACAGCGCCGGCGATTTTTTGAAATTGTTGGGGAACGGCAGGGACTTTGGGCTCAAGCATCTCAGTTATACCTATCAGCAGGGGGAGGGCGGGATCGCCGATGCTTTGCGGCTGGCGGAACGGGGGATCGGGTGTTGAGCATCGAGGAGAAACCGGCGCATCCACGCTCGTCATATGCGGTGACAGGGATCTATTTCTACGACGCTCGCGTCTTCGAGATCGCCAAAACGCTACGGCCTTCTCAGCGAGGTGAACTGGAAATTACTGATGTCAACAACGCCTATATCGCATCCGGCGCGCTGACCTGGACGGTGCTGGATGGCTGGTGGACAGATGCCGGCACAATCGAATCGTTACTCGCAGCCAACCAACTGGTGGCGCAGACCGGGGCGAATAGGATGGAGTTTTAGATGCGTATTCTTGTCACGGGTGGCGCGGGTTTTATCGGTTCGCATGTGGTGCGTCGTTTGATTCAGGGCGGACGCCATTCGGTGGTCAATCTCGACGCGCTCAAGTATTCCGGCAATCTTGAGAATCTCACGGACCTGGCGGGCCATCCGCACTATACCTTCGTGCAGGGCGATATCTGCGATCAGGCGGTGGTGCAGGCGATTCTGCGGCGATATCTGCGATCAGGCGGTGGTGCAGGCGATTCTGCGGGAGCATCGCATCGAGGGCATCATCAATTGCGCGGCAGAAACGCATGTCGACCGTTCGATTCTCGATCCCGGAGCCTTTGCCCGCACTGATGTGGTGGGGACCGGCATCTTGCTGGAGGAGGCGCGCCAGGCGGGCATCGGGCGTTTCCTTCAAGTGAGCACCGATGAGGTCTATGGCAGTGTCGAACAGGGGAGTTCCAAGGAAGAAGACCGGCTGGAGCCGCGCAGTCCCTACTCGGCGAGCAAGGCGGGCGGCGAACTGTTGGTCATGAGTTATTGGACGACCTATCGCTTTCCCGTCCTGGTTACCCGCGGCAGCAATACCTACGGGCCGAATCAGTATCCAGAGAAATTCATTCCCTTGTTCGTGACGAATGCGATCGATGGTGAGCCGCTCCCGCTCTATGGCGACGGCAAGAATTGCCGGGATTGGCTCTCGGTCTATGACCATGCGGCCGGCATCGAGCACGTATTTGATCACGGCGAACCGGGAACCATTTACAACCTCGGCGGAGGGAATGATCGATCGATTGCAGCCGGCTCCACGCCCTGGGGTGGAAGCCGACGGTGCCGTTCGAAGAGGGATTGAAACAGACCGTCGACTGGTATCGCAGTCATGAGCATTGGTGGAGAAAGATCAAGTCCGGGGAGTTTAGGGAATATTACCAGCAGCAATATGCCAACCGGTTGCAGAAGGGGCAGGCGTGCGGATCGTAATCACCGGCGCCCAGGGCCAATTGGGGACCGACCTCCGGCAAGTCTTGCAAGGGCATCAGCTGACGGCGCTGGATCTCCCGATCTTCGATCTCACAGATCCAGACTGCGAACGGGCCGTTGTCGAGGCGGCGCCCGAGGTCGTCATTCACGCG
>JAJONL010000227.1 GCA_021323395.1 Nitrospira sp. | reverse complement strand
ACGCGAAGACAATCACAATCCGCAGGGGCCCGCGTCGGGGCAGGACAAGGTGTTTCGTGGAGGCTCGTGGAATGAAGATCCCGAAGTGGCCCGTTCCGCCGGGCGGAATGCCGGCGGGCTGGATCATTGGAATTATCTGATCGGGTTTCGCTGTGCGCAGGATGCACGTGAAGCGTTGAGCGTGAAACGTGAATCGCCAACGGAACCCGGAACCCTGTCCGGTCTTTCGCGAGTGACGCTTCACGAATAACGTTTCACGAAACAAGAGGAGGCCGAAGATGGAGCAACAACGAAGGGGCATCTCGAAAAAAGGGATTATCGTGATCGAGTGGACGGCAGCCGGAAAACAGCTCGCACAAGAGCGCGTGGCGAAGTGGAAGACCAAGGACGAGATGGTGCTGATTCCGGCGGGTGAGTTTGCGATGGGCAGTGACAAGAAAAAGGATCGACTGGCCTATCGAAGCGAGATTCCACAGCGGGCGGTGTATCTCGATCCATTTTTGATCGGCAAGTATGAAGTCACGGCATTGGAGTATCTGAAATTTGTGCTGGCCACCGATCGCCTGCTATGACGGCGGCAATTTCCAGGAGACGATGGCGCATCACCCCATCATGCATGTCAGCTGGTATGACGCGGATGCCTATTGCCGATGGGCGGGGAAGCGGCTGCCGACCGAAGCTGAATGGGAGAAGGCGGCGCGTGGGGTAGACGGGCGGCTGTTTCCGTGGGGGAACGAATATGCCGGTCCGACCAGGGCAAACTTCGGCAGGACCGGGCTGTCTGGTCCGGTGCGGGACAGGCCAGAGCGGTTGCTGCTCTATCCACCGATTATTTCCGTCGACAGGTACGAGAATGCCGTGAGCCCCTATGGCCTTTACCAGACTATCGGCAACGTGGCCGAATGGGTTTCCGATTGGTATGACCAGGATTATTACAAAACGGCGCCGGATCGAAATCCGAAAGGGCCGGAATTCGGCACGCAGAAGGCGTTTCGCGGCGGGGGATGGATGGATAGCACCACCACCATGAGAGCGGCGATGCGCAACGGCACCGATCCACAGACCAAGATCAATTGGATGGGATTTCGTTGTGCGCAAGACGTGAAAGAGGGAACAGCCAGTCCCGTGTCCTATATGGGGCCGAGTGGAAGGTAGTAGTCGAGGATGCGTCGATTATTGAACATGCTGATGCCTCGGGCCGGCGAGCGCGATACAGCAAGCCGACGGGAGAGCCTCGGTGGCTCTCCCGTAACAACAGCCCAGGGAGGGATGCAGCATGCAAACATGGATGAGAGGTGGGATCGCTGGAATCGTGCGTGCGACGGTTGTGAGCGTGGTGGTCCTCGGTGTGTTTGGTGTCTGGCCGACGCCGGGAATCCACTCGGGGCCGGTCTGAATAACAGTCAAACCGGATGGTATGTCGGCGCGTGGTTGGATCTGGCCCTGTCAAAAAACGCCTGGGGAATGATGAACGGGACATGGGCGATGGGGGAAATCGGACTGCAATTCAATCGCATCTCCTCCAAGGTCGTGACCAACACCGGGAACATCGGGGTCGGGACGACTCCGCCGGCAGGCCTACAGGTCACCTCGACATCGCCGTCCCTGCAGCAGTTGACGATGATCACGATCGACATCGCACCAAAGTTAAAATTTATGGAGGGCAGCGCCTTCCGACCCTGGCTCATTCCGGTGGGGCTTGATCTCCATGTGATCAGCCCTCCGTCCAATCAGACACAGTATCTGGATGTGGGCGTGCAGTTCGGCGCCGGTTTTGAATATCAGGTGTGGAAGGCATTCAAATTGGGGATGGATGCCCGCTATCATGTGACGGCCAATATGACCAACACATCGAACAGCTATATGCAGGTGGGGCCCTATGTCGGTATCTCCTTCTAACATGATGTTGAAAAAGTCCGCCAGCGGCGTTCTCGCTTCGTTCAGACCCTCAATGTACCGCACGGGACAAGAGCCTGCCTTGGCAGGCTCGGGGGTGGGCGGGTAAGAATGCACGATTCGCCTCTAGGACACTGTGCGCTCACCGCCTCGCCGGCGTCCACAAACGTGACGCTCATTCTTCTTCGCGTCGCGGACCTCGCTGCGGCCTTGCTGGACGGCCTTTTTGAGCATCCTGCTGGGTCGTATCCTACACCGAGCAGTTGTTGAACGGCAGGAGGCTTGATGGCCGGGTGGCCTTTGCGCCACCCTGTTTGTGCCACAAGGCCTGATCGGCCAGGTGATGGCCGACGCGCATATCACGCTGGGTCCCCTGAGGTGGCGTAGGGCTCCCGTCAGGGCAGCTCGACTCTTCTGGCCTAAAAGCTATCGCGGCAGATATGTATTCGCAGGATTGAAACCAAGCGACCTGGCTCAGGATCAGCGCATCGGCATCGTCCCCTCCTGTTGAGTCCTCCCGCTGTGCATCTTCCCGCATATGGCGGGCACGTGCCCTCATTCAAGAGTAGAAAGGAAATCATGCAGTTCGCGTGGGTATGGCTTCACCTGTTGGCGGCGGTCATGTGGATCGGGGGGATGGCCTTTTTATCTGTCGTACTGGTACCGGTGCTGCGCCGCGATGGGAAGTTCGCCCAGCATGCCGCGCTCTTCCGCACGGTGGCCTACCGGTTTCGCGCTGTGGTGTGGGGCGCAATGGGGCTACTGGTCGGCACGGGCTTCGTGATCGCCGCAGGGCGATCCATTGCTCTGCTGGAGCCTCGCTTGTGGCCCCGAATCTTTGCGGCCAAGATGGCACTGGTCGCCTTCTTGTTCACCATTACGCTCCTCCATGATCTGGTGATCGGACCGCGCGCTCGACGAATCCTGGCCATCGCGGAGACCGCTCGAACGGCGAAAGAGCGGCTAGTAATACGCTATTCGGTGCTCGTACCTCGGTTTTCCCTATTGGTGGCGCTGCTCGTGCTGCTGCTCGCCGTGGTCCTCGCCCGAAGCTAGGAGTCTGTCTGAGTAATCCATCGTTGCGAGGCGAAGGAGCTGCTGGTAGATGCGAGGTCGCAGGCTCGAAAAAACCGGAAGCGTATTCGCTGAATACGTCGAGGAATTTTACGAGCCGAGAATGACGCAGACGGCTGCAGATCATGTGCCGCACTAGAATGGCATTACTCGGACAGACTCCTAGGAAGGGTTGCCGTGAGGCGGAGATAGCCCGTCGTAACAAAGAGTTTGCGTGACGGGGGGCCGGCAGTTACCCGGCGGCAGGAGCGGAGGATGAGGCAGGTGGAAGGGCTTGAAGGATGCGTTCGGCTTGCGCTTGGCTCGCCAAGGCGATTTTCATGACCAGGCCGCAGAGGGCAAACAGCACGGCGGTCAACAGGAAGAACACCGCCGCCAAGGAGCCGGTGGTGAAGGCCCAGGCATCGGATTCCGACTGGTGACGCGCCAATACCCGGCGTTCCTCGTCG
>JAJONL010000108.1 GCA_021323395.1 Nitrospira sp. | reverse complement strand
TTGCTCGTCCGCTGGGAATATTACGCGGCCAACTTTCTCGGCTTTGTCCAACTCGCATCCATCACGATGCTGCTAAAACGATTTTGAGACAGGTTCTAGTCCCCGGGCTTCCACGGCGATAGATGCGATAGCTATCCAGAATAGGAATGGCCAATCTCTTACTCACGCCAGGTCCTGTTCTGATCAATACGGCAACAATTCAGATCCCAAGGGAGCGAATATAGCTTTCGATGTCGACCGATCACTCAGCATCACCACCCACGCGTTTTACGTACCATCGCTAATAAAACCTACGCCACCGTACCCCCCAAGGAAGTACTTCATTCAGGTCTACCGCAGGAGTCCTTCAAGTTCTACCCTTACACATAGGCAGTGACAACGAAGGAGGCCGCTATGAGCTGTTCGCGTTGCAAAGGATGCATGATCGAAGATTATCTGTTGGACATGGAAGACTCGTCCGGCCCTATGTGGCTGAAAGCGTGGCGATGCATGAACTGCGGCAATGTATTCGACACGGTGCTCGAACGCAACCGTCAAACACAGGGAGTCAAACCCATTTCCATCCCCAGCGAACTCCCGCTTCCCATCCATGATGAGGTCATACATGCGTCGTCTGAGGAAATGAATCTCCTGGTAGCTTAAGGCTCATTAAGGACCAGGACCTCCAGTTAGCGCTTGAAAGGATGCCTCCAGGGTCTTGAGAATTCTCACGCGGGCAGACAGATAACAATAAGGAACATCACTCCTCACAATATACGCGCACACCAAACTGTAAAATGAACGGCATGTCCATCAATATAGAACTAGCCCTTGTCCTGGGTTTATTTATTATCGGTGCGGTAGTACTGGCCGCCGACAATCTGATTAATGCGTTGTATTGGCGACTGACCCGCTGGATACGCCAACGAAAATCACCCACGACCAAAGCCCAGTCTTTTTCAGCGCAAAGGAAGAATCCGTAACAGATCGTGGTATCGATTGGTCGATCAACCGCATTGCTGGGAAATGAGGCAGAGGGAAATGCCTTCGTAGCCTAGGTGATCATCACGCCACACGACTTCACGCTCTCACCGCGAGAAAGGACTTTGCATGAACAATCCCCCTGGTAACCGCTATGACTACAAGGTATCGAATAAGAACCAACTCCTGGCATTACGTATTTCCTACTGTGCGTATCGTGCGACAACTGGAGCCAATCGAATCTGGCAACAATTCAAATGAACTACTCTCCGATGCCTCTCTACATTAAATCGGTATTACGAGACGCTCTCACTGTATATGGCCTCACATTTGCTGGTGCGATCGGTTCCGCCATCGCCGGCCTGAATATGCAGACTAATCCATCCACCGCTTACTTGACGAATCTGTTCTCAGGTGCAATCGGCTTCGCCATGGCAGGAATTCGAGTATCCGCGCACCGGGCCGAATACATGGCTTGGGTAGCCGTCGTTTTCTGGATCTTCAATCTCACGAACATGGTGCTTGGGATTCAAACCTACGCGGCCTGGGTGCACAGCGGCGTGACCATCATAATCATGGCTGTTCTAGGCAGCGCTTTCGCCACGGTACTGTCCCCTTTCTCAAACACCATGCGCTCACTTTGTCCTCCGGCAAAGACAGAGTGACCGACCTTATTCACGTTGAGATCGAGCTCTATCTCAACGTATCGGAGGGAGGCATGAAAGATACATCAGCCGGCGAGAAGTGAAGGGCTGCCGGGATCGGACAAGAGGCAACGACAAGAGAGAAAGGCATCCAGCAGATTGTATAGGAGCGCGATTAGCTTTTCCCGCCATCAGAAGCCACCGGCAAGGCCTCCAGGGGAGAGTGATCTTCCGGAGTCCATCCCCCACCTAATGCCTTGTATAACTGCACGACGGATACCAGATGCAGGCGATGCGTCCCCATGAGGGCCAATTCAGCCTCGAATAAACTGCGCTGCGCAATCAACACATCCAAGTAATTTGCCAGCCCACCCTTGTAACGAAGATTGGCCAGATTGAGCGCGGATCGCAAGGCTTCGACTTGTTGCAATTGGGCCGTTCGCTGCTCCCGAACCGTCCGTACGGCGACTAATGAGTCCTCAACCTCTTTGAATGCCACCAGTACAGCTTGTTCGTATTGCGCCAATGCCTGTCTCGCTTGGGCCTCCACGGCTCGCTGTTGAAAACCGAGGATCTGAGCATTGAATAAGGGGCCGGCGAGCCCGAGTCCGGCCGTGCCAAAAGAGGTTTCGTTAGCCACCAGACGAGATAATTGCGGACTCGCAACTCCCAAGATGCCGGTGATACTGAGCTTCGGGAACCGATCGGCCTTCGCCATCCCGATCCGAGCTGTCGCCGCTGCCAAGTCTTGTTCCGCCTGCAGGATATCCGGGCGACGCTGAAGCAGTTCAGAGGGTAATCCGGGTGGAACATCCGGAGGCATCACCTGCTCCGTGAGCGAATGTCCTCGCGATATCTGGCCTGGATTGCGTCCCAGCAGCACGCTCAATTGATTTTCCTTTTGAACTTTTTGACGTTCAAATTCGGCAGCCTTCGCCGCCGCATTCGCGCGTTCGGCTTCGAACTGATCGGCATCGAGCTTGGAGATCATGCCTTGCCGCAATCGTGCCTGAGCAATTCTGACAGACTCTTCCCACGATTTCAGCGTGCGTCGCGCGATATCGAGCTGCATATCGAATTGAAGCAACTCGAAGTATCCTTCGGCCACCCCGCTGACGAGCTGCAGCACGATAGCACGACGGTTTTCTTCCCGCGCGAGGAGATCGCCTCTAGCCGCTTCGTTTGAGCGACGGATACGCCCCCAAATATCGAGTTCCCAAGCAAGATTTCCCTGAATGTAATAATTGAAGGGATTGGGAAATCCTGGAAAAAGGAAATTTGTTTTACGTCCAAAAATCGGCGCATTGGACGTGAGATCCATCTTGGGAGCGAAATCAGTCCTGGCAATAAACAAACGCGCCTGAAATTCTTCCACTGATGCCACGGCACGCCTGAGATCCTTGTTTTCCTCCAAGGCGGTGTGGATCAATTTCTGCAATTCTTGATCCTTCAGCAATTCCCACCAAGGCGTATTGGCAATCGAAACGGCATTGACACCCGATTCGGCCATGCGGAAAGCGTCCGGGGTCGTGGCATCGGGTTTCGTAAAATCAGGCCCTACGGCGCAGGCCGCCAGCATTGTCGATAACAGCACGAATGCCAGTCTATGCATGTTGATAGTCTCGCTCCTTCCCGGTGTCGCCCGCCTCGCTTTGAGGGGAACGAGGCATCTGTCCCTGGCGACGAGGGTTCAACGAACGGATCAGAACAAAAAAGAGCGGCACGAAAAAGATTGCAAGAAACGTCGCAGCCAACATGCCTCCAAATACTCCCGTGCCGATAGAATTTCGACTGGCGGCGCCCGCGCCGGTGGCAATGACCAGTGGAACCACCCCCAGAATGAACGCCATCGAGGTCATGATGATCGGACGAAATCGAAGTTTGGCCGCCTCGATCGTCGACTCCAGCAGTGGATGGCCTTCTTCGTATCGTCTATTGGCGAACTCGACGATCAAAATCGCGTTCTTTGCGGACAAGCCGATCAGAGTGACCAGGCCGATTTGAAAATAGATGTCGTTGCTCATGCCCTTGAGCCACACGGCAGTTAATGCGCCGAAAAGTCCGATCGGCACCGCGAGAATGACCGCGAAGGGAACGACCCAACTCTCATACTGAGCGGCAAGCACCAGGAACACCATCAGCAGCCCAAAGGCAAACGCGTACAATGACTGGCTGCCGACCATCCGCTCCTGGAACGAAATGCCGCTCCAATCGATCGCATATCCCTGCGGAACCAGTACTTCCGTAGCGATCTCTTCCAGCACGTTGAGCACTTGACCTGAACTGAATCCCGGCGCAGCCGCCCCGAGCACCAATGCCGTATTGTAACCATTGAAATGCGTCACTGGATCGGGGCCGCTGGTGAACTCCGTGCTTACCACGGTGTCTAAAGGGATCATGGTGGGGCCCTGAGGTCCATTCGCGCGCACATAAATCCTGGAGATATCCTCGGGAGTGGACCGGTATTGCGCTTCGGCCTCAGTCTGCACCCGAAAGACTCGTCCGAATTTGATGAAATCATTGATGTAGAAATTGCCGAAATAGGCCTGCATGGTATCGAACACTTCCGATATCGGAACACCCAGCGCTTTCGCTCGCTCGCGGTTCACTTTGGCATAAATGCGCGGCGCACTGACCCGAAAACTCGTGCCGATGGCACCGACCGCCGGATTCTGTCTTGCCTTGGCCACGAACTCCTGTGCGGCAGCCGAAAACTTATTAAAGTCTCCGCTACTCGGGTCCTGCAGCTGGAGGGTAAACCCGCCCGTCGCTCCGAGTCCTCGAATGGAAGGGGCATTGAACGCCAAAATAAGCGCCTCAGGAATTTTGGCGAACTCGCCGTAGGCCGCCCCGATGATGGACTTCACATGATGCTGGGGCGCGGACCGCTCATCCCAATGTCGCAGCGGCACGAACATGGTCGCGGCATTGGGGCCCCGCGTATTGAACACAAAATTCTGCCCCGACAGCGCATCGGTGGAATGAATGACGGGACTCGAGAGGAAATAGCTTTCGATCTTGCTCAAGACCACATCGGTCCGCTGCTTGGATGCGCCGTCGGGCAATTGAACGATCGTGATGAAATACCCCTGATCTTCCTCCGGCAAAAAGCTTCCGGGAAGCACGCGGAAAAGCGTAAACACCCCGATCAAGATCACGCCGAACACGGCGACCGACAAGAGACGTCGTTTCAACGTTCCGCCGACGGTGGAGGTATATCGGACCTGCATCCAGGCAAAGGTCCGATTGAAAAGACCGAAGAAACCATGGTGCCGCTCCTCCCCAGGCTTCAACACGAGCGCACAGAGCGCGGGACTCAAGGTCAAGGCAACAAACCCTGAAATGATGACGGCAATCGAGATCGTGATCGCAAACTGCTTGTACAGTTCGCCCGTAATGCCTCCCAGGAACCCCACCGGGACAAATACGGCGCACAAGACCAACACGATCGCGATGACCGGCCCAGTCACCTCTTCCATGGCTCGCTTGGCCGCTTGCTTCGGAGAGAGTTTCCCCTGTGTCATGTGTCGTTCGCAGTTCTCCACGACGACGATGGCATCGTCCACTACGATGCCGATCGCCAGCACCATCCCGAAGAGCGTCAAGGTATTGATCGAAAATCCCAGCGCCTGCATGCCGGCGAAGGTCCCGATCAGAGACACCGGCACCGCCACGCCGGGAATCAACGTCGCGCGCCAACTCTGAAGAAAGAGATACACCACGAGAATGACCAGGACCATTGCTTCCGCGAGGGTCTTCACGACTTCCTGAATGGAGACCTCGATGAAACGCGTGGTATCATACGGCACATCGTAGGAAACGCCGGAAGGAAAACTCTTGGAGACCTCCGCCAGTTCAGCACGCACCCGCTTGACCGTATCAAGGGCATTGGCGCCTGGCGAGAGAAAGGTCAACAAGAAGACGTTTGGCTTGCCGTTCCAACGTCCTTCCAACGTATAGGATTGCGCTCCCAGCTCAACACGGGCGACGTCCTTCAATCGGATCATCGATCCGTTGGGCATGGCACGGACGATCAGATCTTCGAAGTCCTTCACTTCAGTCAGACGACCTTGCGTGATGACGGGGATCGTGAGTTCAGTTCCCTTTAAGGCGGGCTCACGGCCGATTGTCCCGGCAGGAAAATCCCGGTTTTGTTCACGGACGACGTTGGAGATATCCGTCGGAGTCAGGCTGAGCTGGGCCATCCTGATGGGATCCAGGATCAACCGCATGGAATAGTTCTGCGACCCGAAAACAATGGCATTACCCACACCAGGCAACCGTTTGAGGTTGTCGACGACACGGAGGATGGCATAGTTGGACAGATACACCGTATCGTGGGTCGGATCGGTGGAACTCAGGGCCGCGACCGCCAGCAGATCCGGGGAGACCTTGGTGATGCTGATTCCCTGGCGCACGACTTCCGGAGGAAGCTGCGGTTCCGCCAGCTTCACTCGATTCTGCGTCTGAACTTGTGCGATGTCGACGTCGGTGCCGATCTCGAACGTCAGCTTGATCGACATGTGGCCGTCATTGGTGCTGGTGGAATCGTAATAGAGCAGGTTGTCGATTCCAGGAAGCTGGACTTCGATGGGACGAGCCACGGAATCGGCCACAATCTCCGCATTGGCTCCTGGGTAGTCAGCCTCGACTTGGACGACGGGCGGAGTAATCTCAGGAAATTGAGCGATGGGGAGTGCTCGCAATCCCACCAATCCGACGACGACGATGACAATGGATAAGACCGAGGCAAAAATCGGACGATCGATAAAAAAATGTGAGATCACGAGGTCTGCTCCGGTTTGGTCTGAACGGCATTCGGGGCGGTCTTCGCGCCGGCATCCGGCACAGGAACCGGTTTCACCGGAGCGCCGGGCGCGATCTTATGCAGGCCATCGACAATCACGCGGTCTCCCACATGCAACCCCTCCTCGACAATCCACTGTTTTCCCTGCCAACTCGTGGCCTGAATCTCCCGCATTTCAACTTTGTCCTCGTTGCCGACGACGAACACGATCGACCCCTTCGCGCCCTGTTGAACGGCGCGCTGCGGCACCAGAATCGCGCCGGTTTTGAGTGTCCCTTTGAACTTCACCCGCACGAACTGTCCCGGCAAAAGCACCCGGCTGGGATTGGGAAACACAACCCGCGCCTGCCGCGACCCAGTCTCAGCCTTGAGCCCGATATCGAGAAGGTCCAACACGCCCTCGTGCTCATAGGTCGTCCCATCCACAAAGGTAAGCACGCCGCGCAAGTGATAGACGCCGGGATGCTGAATCCGTTTGGCATCGCTGTCCCGGCGGCGCTTTAACAAGAAACTTTCCGGGGCACTGACGATCACGTACATGG
Organism: Nitrospira sp.; assembly: GCA_021323395.1. Classification (GTDB taxonomy): domain Bacteria; phylum Nitrospirota; class Nitrospiria; order Nitrospirales; family Nitrospiraceae; genus Nitrospira_A. The sequence goes on along the minus strand of JAJONL010000108.1, from coordinate 741 downwards.
GATCCACTTGATGAATGATCGTCAAGAGATCGGTTTGCGCCGACACAAGCCGACCTTCATACACCTTTGTCCGTTCAATCATTCCGTCGATCGGAGCGAGGATCAATGTATTGTCGAGATCGAACTTCGCCTTGACTAACTCTGCTTTGGCGCCTTCCAGGGCTGCTTTCGCACCCAATTCCTCCGCCACGGCATCATCCACATCCTTGGTGCTCACGGCCTGCTCGGCCAACAGCGGCTTGACCCGAGCGAGGTTCTGCTTGGCTTGCACCAGGCGTGCTTCCGATTGAGCCACTCTCGCCTTGGCGCTCAACATCGCGGCATGGAAGGGAACAGGATCGATCTGGTAAAGACGGTCGCCCTTTTTAACGTCCCCTCCTTCCTTAAAAAACCAGGCCTTCAATATCCCCGTCACTTGTGACCGGATTTCGACCGGACGAGAAGATTCTGCCTGGCCGATGAACTCGGGCTCATCCGGCACATCCTGCGCAGCCGCCACAATGACGCCTACTTCCGGCATCGGCGGAGCCGGCGTAGAAGCCGCTTGCTGTTTGCAGCCCGACATGAAGGCAAGTGCGAGGCACGCGGTCAGAATCGACGCTAGAGTTGATGAACGCATCTGCCTGGCCATGCTCGCTCCCTCGATGAGAATCTGAAGAGAAAATCTGTTTGATGCCAATAACGACGGCTATCTTACTGAGTGAGTCACGCGTAAGCAACGGAGCCACCGGCCCATCGCAC
>JAJONL010000019.1 GCA_021323395.1 Nitrospira sp. | reverse complement strand
CCCTAGACGCGCGTCATTCCAGGCATCCTAGAACTCAAACGGGTACATCTTTCAAAGGCCTCGGACCCTTGAAAGTAAAGCCCTTCACGTGACGCCTGTCTGACGCCACTCCGCATAGAGCGCCTGACACAAAACCATTGGCCTGCAGCCCACGGCAGGATCCTCATTGGCAACCGGTGCATCAGTAGGGCAGCGCAGAGGACGAAGCGCCCTCGCTTGACCAGGGTAGGGCAGAAGGACAGAACGAAGGGGGAAAAGCAAAGGTGCAGAAGGCGGCTGATCGAGAGAGCCGCGGCCGAGACACCCAGGGAGTCCGGATTGCAGAGATCCGGACTCCCTACTATTCACGCACGACTCAGCTAGTTCCAAAACCACTGCGCCTGAAGTCGCAATTGTGAGGCATCGAAGGCATCCTGTGCCTGATTGACTACTAAGGTGCTGTTAAGTCCATCTTTGAAGACCCAGTCAGCAGTAAAACGCCAGTGGGTATCAGGTTCCCACACCAGGCCGAGATTCCAAGTGCGGGATTGTCCATCCGGAGCCCCATTCAATGATTTAAAACCGCCATAATATTCGCCGTAACGAACATACGGCGTTAACATGCCGACATCCGAATAGCGCCACGTGTAGTAACCTTGAACGTACCCGCCGATAATCTGGCTTTCTTCAATAAAATTTGTCTGGCCATTCCGTTTGGGGCCGCGTCCGACGGTAAACTCCGCCAACAGACCCCACGGCTGCGGAGGGGTCCAGACATAGGCGGTGACACGCTGATCTTTGATATCGCAACCGCCTTCCGAGGTCAGCGGGCTGATACAGCGGGCCGCGCTGGCCACGGTGGGTTGGCTGGCTCCTTGCACGGCAAACACCCCGTGATACCCGAGGACGCCGGCTTCGAGCAAACGCCCGTTTGGAAACTGAAAAGGATAAGCGAGTTTCGCTCCGATATGCTTGTCCTTATTGAGCTCTAACCGGCTGCGTGACTGACCGTTATAGACCATGATGCCGAACACACCGTAGTCGCCCGGCCCGTTGTGATAGGCCGCGAGTTGCGAAAACCGCTCTTGCGCGATTTTAGGACTCCAGTAATAAGCGATGCCCAGATCTCGCTCTCCAGGCGCACCGCTCTGGATCGATTCGTGCCGATCCATTTCCTGCCGGTTGGTGCTCGATCGGTAGGTATCGAAGGAGTTGGGCACACGATGGAGACCCCACCGAATCCGGTTCACTTTATCTTTGGTAAGATAGAAGTCCGAATAAGCGTCGATGATCTCATTATTTGCGAGTTGCTGCTGAGTTCCTTCCAGTGCGAACTGCGTAAAGAACGCTACCCGTTCAGACACTTGACCTTGAAATACCAACCGAAGTCGTCTGGCGTAAAATTCGTTTCCCTGCTGATCACCGAAGCTGTCGTTTAATGGCAAATCAAACCGTCTATCAGTGGCGCCCATATTGTATTTAAATTGCATATAACCGGTGATGCGAATGCGCTCATACCAACGGGGGTTGCCGGCCATTTGCAATTCAGCCGACTGTTCAAAAATTCGACGTTCTTCTTCGGCTTTCAGTCGAATCCAGTCCTGTTGCGTAATGACGCCCTTCTCGAGCAAGAGACTTTCCAACGACGTGCTCTCAATCGTCAGTCGTTGCCCTGAAGTTTCTCGATCGGGGCTCAGTCCCGACGGAGTGACGGAGGGAACAGGTTCAGCCGCGTAGGTGGCCGGGTTCGCTTGTGTTACTCCCTGGGCCACCAGCATGGGCTGCGGCTCAGCCGCACCTGCCGACGCCTGTATGGGCAGGGTCATGAGAGCTCCCCCCACATACAGTGCCGTTGCGAACCATTTCAAAACAAATCTTGCGCGGTACTTCATTCACTCCTCCTCAAGCTGTAAGACGGCGATGGGTAAAGCACGCTTTGCAATGCTGTCGGTCAGACGATTTCACGCGGCGAGTATCGGACCGGGGCATGACGAAGGGATGACGGCGCTGTTACGACTCGGTTAATGCTGGTCGTGAAGGACTGGCGTGCAGAAATGTTTACGCGGATGTAATGCGGAGACCCCGTCTCACAGCGGGAATGGCGGCTGTTTCAGTGCCGAGCAAAGGCGTGGACATATCGTATCCATCAAAGAACTGACGAGTCTTATCAGGGCAGACAGTGATTTTCACTTCTGAGCTGAAACTGTCACAGCAGGGATGATCGCGGCTCATTTAGAGCGTACCGGAGCTCTTCATCAGCCGGGAGGAAATAATCTGGGAAGAAGAGGGAATATTCCGGGTCTGACGCCCTGGCCGTGACGAGGCCGACCGTCACGGCGGAATCGGATGTACGGAACAGGAGACGACACTCAGGAACCGAACTCCCTATCAAAACTCATCCACCGACACCGGCTGCAACAGGTCTCGGACCGACAGTACACCGACAATCGCTCCGCATTTCATCACGGCAAGGTGCCGCGTTCCGTGCTGCTGCATGAGATCGGCCGCCTCGGTGATTGGGCGGCGCTCGTCGATCCCGATCACGGGTGTGCTCATGATGGATTCGACTTGCACGAAGTAGGGCTGCTTGGACTCACCCACAACTTTCCTCACGATATCCGGCTCCGTCACGATGCCCACGAGCCGCTCGTTTTGCTCTACGAAGACACTCCCGACCTTGCACTCCGTCATCATCCTCGCGGCCTTGTCCACGGACGTGCCGGCTTGTACCTTGATGAGATCTCGGGTCATGAGTTGACTGATCGTGACCATTGTGAACCTCCTCTTGATAGGTTGTGAAACCGCGCTGTTACGACCGGCTACCCCCTGTGCCACCGGCCCTCATTGGTTACCGTTTGCACTGTTCCCAAAAATTCGCGATTCGCATTGATTCTGATCACGGGCACGCAGGTCCCGTCCGCACGGCGAATTCGTAGCAGGGGATACACATCCTTTCGTTTCATGCCGATGAGAGTGCGAATCGCGTACATGATGGGCATGCAGACGAGCATGAATGACGCGAATCCTGTCAGGAGACTAGCTGCTTTCACCATGCGAAGAACTCCTTCGTTCGGATCAGACTCTCGGGAATTGCTATCCTCGAATCTACCGCGCGAAGATTCCATTGAGATCACGCGTTGGTAAATTATGTGTTACGTAGTAGAACCGGCATGATGAAACGGGAGACGGCGAGGGAGCCTGAGCGGCAGGGGCGGGTATCCTGTGCCGCCGCAACCGGAAGGGCGGAGAGGCGCTAGTCTTTGACGACGAAATGCACGCTGCGATTCTTTTGCCAGCAGACGGGGTTGTGTTGGAGGCACAGGGGACGATCTTTTCCGAAGCTCGTCACATCCACCTGCAATTCACTGAAGCCCAACGATTCGAGATACCGTTTCACGGAGAGCGCGCGCCGCTCACCCAATACAAGATTGTATTCGGCGGTGCCGATTTCATCACAACGGCCCTCCAAGATCACCCTGGTGACCTGGTGATCCTTCAATCGTCTCGCATTATCTTCGACGGCCGTGAGGGCGTCGTCCCGCAAGACGTATTGGTCGAAATCAAACAGCACGTCGGGAAACGGAATATTCTGCTCTCCGCTGGCATTACGGGCGGCCATTTCCGTGGATCGAAGGGGAACCGGGGCTGCCTGAGGCGGGGGCGCCGTTTCCTGCACCGGCGCGGCGACAATGCGCTCTTCCAGGCGAGGCTTCGGCGTTGTCGCGGTGTTCCCTCCACTGGTTCCTGATTTGCTTGCACAGCCGTCAAGAAATACCGGTCCGGCGACGGCAAGAAGTCCCAGCAGGACACAAGCGCGCAAACGAATCATGAAGACCTCCGGGGGAAAGTGGGGTTCGTGGATGCTACGGCGCCCAGAATAATCAAATCGCGCGAACGAGGCAAGTTACTTCTTCGCGGCACAGAGGTCATAGATCCGTCGCGGATCCGGCAAGGGGTCCCAACGCAAGATCTCCAGGGCATCGTCCACATAGGCCGGCGACCGCATCCCATTCAACACGGCGGTCACACCTGGCGTGCTGGCAAGAATCCACAAGGCTTTTTGCGACAACGAGGCCTTACGTTTCGCTTCCGGCAGCAACGGATTCAACAGGCGATGCATGTCCTCGCTGCGCATCCGGCTTCGTTCGGCGGCCTCTGCCTGCAGCGCTTTCAAAAGCGCCAGCAATTCAGGCACATAACGATCACGCCAGGTTTCCCACTGCTCGGCCACGGCTCCAGTGAAGGCTTCCGAAAGCGCCCTCATGACCTGATTGACGTGGGGTGCGATCATCTGTTGCTCGACTTGTTCCCAATGCTCCAATCCCTGCACTTGCGAGCGGATGCGGCCCAGCTCATCAGCCCAGCGGAAAAAATCACTGGGCGCGATGCCTTGTCCGCTATGGGGCACGGACGGGGCCAGGGCTGTCCGATATTCCTCCTCCAGTGTCGCGACCTTCTGCCGCTGCTGGTCGAATTCTACCGTGGCTGATTGAACTGTCACATCCGCCAGACGCACGACCCCGCCCCGTTGCGCAGGCATCGCGTTCAACGGACGATTGACCAACACCGCCGTGCCTTCCCGCATGGCCTCTTCCATCAAGGTATACCTCTCATTCGCACCGGTGTTTGGGATCCGAGCTGCGCCGGATTCGTAGAGATTCATCGGACATTGCAGGACGGCGAAGTGATGGGCCAACGCTCCGATCTTCTTGGCAGCCGCCTTCGCCGCCGCCACCATGCGGGACAGGGAAGTGGCGCTCGAATCACTGGGAGGCGCGGTAGCCGTATTCGACGACAGGCCATAGGCACGAATCCGTCCGGCTTGCACTTGCGTCTCGAAGTACTCGAAAGCCAGTTGGATTCGCGCATAGAATTGATCGCGCAATGCAGGCAGATCAGGCGCGTCCGTACTGCCAAGGCGGGTCGCGTGGGAGAGAAAATATTCCGGGTTGTGGAGCAGGCAGATATCCAATGTGGCGAGTCCCAAACGATCCAACGACTGGGTGAGCTGGTCGGCCAAAAACTCCGGATGGATACAGTGCCAGATATCCTCGCCGTACTTCACCATATCCAGATAGGGCTTGCCGGCCTTTTCCCTTGCCTGAGCCTGCGTCAGATTCTGGCCCTGCACATACCCGATCTTCGACACGACGATGATTTCCTCGCGAGTCACCTCGCCGGCGCTAATCAACTGCTGCAGGACGGATCCCACCAGCTGTTCGCTCTCGCCGTCCATGTAATTGGTCGAGGTGTCGATCAGGTTACAGCCCATACGCAGGGCCTTGGTCAGGGCATCCCGCTGTTCACCATCACGCTGGCCAATCCGATAGGTGCCGAACCCGAGACGGCTCACCGTGAGTCCAGTAGCCCCGAACGGTCCGAATCCTTTCGCGAGGGACCCAGCCGCTGAGGCCTCATGGATCTTTCGTGCCGCATAGGCCGCTGTGCCCTGGATGGTAGCCGCGCCAGACAGCAACGTTCCGCCCAATACCTTTTGCTCCGAAGCGGTGGGAGAAGGCTGTGCCGCCTGCTGAGAATTGAGCAGGGCAGGAAGCTCCGCCGGGTCGGTGATTGGCTGCCGGCAGGCAAAGTTACGACAGACGTACAGCGCCGCCCTGCCGTCGATCAACGTCTTGCCTTGCAACAATGGATGGCTTGTCTCTGGCTGTTGCGGATCCCGATAGGCGATGACACGATTCGGCAGATAGGCCCGGCTGACTGCGGCACGTAAAGAGGCCGTGTGGGGATCGTTCGGCGAGCCGACCAGGGCGATCTCCATCGGCCCGCTTGTCAGAAGATCCACCACCAGCAAACTCTTGGCAAAGGCCCTGGGATAGCGGGCTATCTGCCGGCCATAGGCTCGCACGGCCGCAGCCGCCGCCTGACGGAATTCATCCCGGTCGAAATGATAGGCCAACCGAGCCAGGATTGATGCAGCGACCGCATTGCCGCTCGGTGTGGCTCCGTCCGGCCCTTCCCGGCTTCGCATGATCAAGGCCTCGTGGTCCGTGGCCGTGGTGAAGAACCCGCCATGCTTCGCATCCGCAAAATCCGCCAACATGCGCTCGGCCAGACGGATGGCTGCTGAAAGATAGCGCTCATTGCCGCCCGCTTCATAGGTCTCGATCAAGCCCTCGGCGAAATAGGCATAATCTTCCAGATAGGCGTCCAAATGGGCTGTGCCGGCGCGATAGGTGCGCAGAAGCCGCCCGTCCGGTTTCGAGAGACCGGCGAGAAGAAAATCGGACGCGCGTTGGGCCGCGTCGCGATACCGCGGCAACTCGAACACACGTCCGGCTTCCGCCATGGCGCTGATCATCATGCCGTTCCAGGCGGTGATGACCTTGTCGTCAAGTCCGGGAGCGATTCGTGCGGCGCGCGCGGCATAGACCAATGGCTTGACCCGCGCGACGGTCTGCTGCAACTCGTCCGCGGTAATCCCTAATTCCTTGGCAACGGCCTCGACAGTCTTAGGCGTATGGAGGACATTCTTGTGTTCCCAATTTCCACCCGGTGTGACGTCGTAATAGGCGCAGAATCGCCTCGCATCCTCATCGTTTTCCACCGCCGCTCGAATTTCGTCGGGCGTCCAGACGAAGAATCTACCCTCGACCCCTTCCGAGTCGGCGTCGGTCGCGGAATAAAATCCGCCTTCCGGGGAGGTCATCTCTTTCAGGATGTAATCCAACGTCTCGCAGGCCACGCGACGATAATTGGCATCACCGGTCACTTGATAGGCTTCGACATACACACGGGCCAGCAGGGCATTGTCGTACAGCATCTTCTCAAAATGCGGCACCAGCCAGCGCTCATCGGTGGAGTAGCGGGCAAAGCCGCCGCCGATCTGATCGTAGATGCCGCCGGCTGCCATGGCATCCAGCGTGGTTCGGACCATCGTCAGCGTGTGGGGATCTTTCGTGCGGTGGTGACAGTGGAGCAAGAGCGATAAGCCGGTCGCAGGAGGAAACTTGGGCGCCCCGCCGAATCCCCCATGCTTGGCGTCGAAGTCTTCCGCGAACTGGGTCACTGCCGTATCGAGTTCCGCTTCGCCCACTGTGGTGGGGGAAGGGGCATGACCTCCCTCCTGCAGGCGGGCCGTGAGGCTGGACGCTTGTGACAGCACCCCCGCTTGGTCTTTCTCCCAGTACTCCGCAATTTTCTTGAGAAGAGTCGGAAAGCCGGGCCGGCCCCAGCGGTCCTCGGGCGGAAAATAGGTGCCGGCAAAAAACGGTTTCTGATCCGGCGTGAGAAATACCGTCATCGGCCAGCCGCCCTGATTGCGGTTCAACGCCAGAGTCGCCTGCATGTAAATCTCGTCGAGATCCGGCCGCTCTTCCCGATCGACTTTGACGCACACAAAATGGTCGTTCATCAGGCGGGCAATCGACTCGTTCTCAAACGATTCTCGCTCCATCACATGGCACCAGTGACAGGACGAATACCCGATGGAGAGGAGAATCGGACGTTTTAGCCGCGCCGCCTGGGCCAGTGCCTCAGGCCCCCAGGGATACCAGTCCACCGGGTTGTGGGCATGTTGAAGAAGATAGGGACTGGTCTGATGAATGAGGCGATTCGGCTGGCGCGGGGCATTTGTATGTGTCATGCGCGAACCGTATCACGCGTCGATCAAATGGGTCAATGAAACGTGCCGGCCATAATCGACCGCTGCGTTCTTGGGGACGTGCAGCCCAAACCCATGCTTGTATACTACTTCGACGCTGCCCTATATCGCGTCAGCTGTTGAGTAAACCACGTAGCGCTTTCGATCGCCGGCGCCTCGCCGCATTTGACCAGATACGGGTCTCCACTCGTGCTGCTCGCGGTTGCAGCTTGCGTGATAAAGGATTCGGCCGTCGACACGAGTTTCCTTTTTAGAAAGTACTCGTATTTCTGCTGGAGGTGACCGACAGCGCGTGAAGGGCTGTACCAGGAGCCATTGCGATAGAACTGACAGCCGGATGCCGCTAGAGAAGAAAACAGGTGCGCAATCTCGTCCCTCGCCGCCGCATCGGGCTCGTCGGCTGAGGCGAGTGAGGCGCACAGGAGAAGTAGGACGACAATGATCGGTTTCTTCCGCTGACTCTCCATATCGCGTCCGAATGTTCTCTGCCGCAAGTCTACACCCGCATGTTGCCCAGGATGCAGCTGAGACGGGGATCACGCTACCGGATGTGATGAAAACTTCGGGGATGAATACAATCGAGAATGGACACCAATAAAATTGGCTCGCGCCGGCCTCCGGATCGCGAGCCAATTCAAGATTACGAAAGAACGTGGGGACCTGAGATCAGTGTCCGCCCTTCTTCTCGTCTTTTTTCTTCTCTTCCTTCTTCTCTTCACCGAAGAGGGTCTGGGAGAAGTGTCCGCCCTTCTTCTCGTCCTTCTTCTTCTCTTCGCCGGCAAACGACGGAGCGGTGAATGCAACGAGGATGGCTGCCGCAACGACTGCAAATAATGCACGCTTCATGGGAACCCCTCCTTGAAAGGTTGAGATTAATTGCTTGAAAGGTTGAGATTAATTGTGCCCACCACAAGGGCGCCTGAGGGTAGCCAACCGCGGGGATAAATGTCAACGGAACACTTGCGAGCGATGTTCTTGAGCTCAGAACCAGCAGCTGCCCTGCCTAGATATCCCTTCCGTATCAGACTGCCGTTATAATCGTGAATGATATAACTTTTTATTTAGTATCGTGCGCATACAGCACATATATCAACCAATGATTCTGTTATTCCACGCACCCCATATTCTTCCGCAATTCTCATGAACCGCTTCCATTCCTTGCATCATCCACGAGACGCTCTCTCCTGATGTCTATGATAAGCTTTAAAAAAGCCACTCACCCTCGTAGGTCAAGCCCATGACCACCGACGACATCGGACCCTATTCGAATTACCGCCTGACCGTCCGTCTCGCCCTTCTCAACAAACCGGGCATCTTCGCCAAGGTGGCGGCCCTCCTGGCAGAGGAGGGGGCGAACCTCGGCGCCGTCGACATTGTGTCGGCCAATGCCGAGCGCATGATCCGCGACATCACGTTCGATGTGCAGAATGAAACCCACGGCGAGCGGGTTCTGGAACGGTTGGAAAGTCTGCCGGAGGTGACGGTGCTCTCCGCCTCTGACCGGATTTTCCTGCTTCACCTGGGTGGAAAAATCCGTGTCCAGAGCAAAGTGCCTGTGAATACGCGTAACGTCCTCTCCATGATTTACACGCCGGGCGTCGGCCGCGTGTGCCAGGCCATCGCTAAGGATCCGGCCAAAGCCTATGCCTTCACCATCAAGAGCAACAGCGTGGCTGTCGTCACGGATGGCTCCGCCGTGCTCGGATTGGGGGATCTTGGTCCGGCGGCGGCCCTTCCGGTCATGGAAGGCAAGGTCATGCTGTTCAAGGAGTTGGCCGGGATCGACGCCTGGCCGATCTGTCTGGGGACCCAGAATACGGAAGAAATCATTCGCATCGTACGCGGCATCGCCCCCGGTTTCGGTGGCATCAATCTGGAAGATATCAGCGCGCCGCGCTGCTTCGAGATTGAACGCGCGCTCAAAACGTCGCTCGACATTCCCGTCATGCACGACGACCAGCACGGCACGGCCGTCGTCTTGCTGGCCGCGCTGACCAATGCGCTCAAGGTGGTCGGGAAGCACATGGAGGACGTTCGGATCGTGGTGAATGGCCTCGGCGCGGCGGGAACTGCCTGCTGCCGGATTCTGCTCGCCGCGGGCGCCTGTCATCTCGTCGGATGTGATAAGGAGGGCATCGTACTGTTGGGAGAGGCGGAAGAATTGCGCGCTTGCCGCACCGATCTGCAGGCCTGCATCCGGCGTGACCGACCGCGTGGGACGTTGCGCGACGCGCTGAAGGGAGCCGATGTGTTCATCGGACTGTCGGTCGGCAACGTGCTGAACAAGGACGACCTCGAGTCTATGAACCAGGATCGTATCGTGTTCGCCATGGCCAATCCCGACCCGGAAATCGATCCCAAGATGGGCGATGAAGTCTCCAGAATATTTGCGACCGGCCGTTCGGACTTTCCGAACCAGATCAACAATGCCTTGTCCTTTCCGGGAATTTTTCGCGGGGCACTCGACGTTCAAGCCGGCGAAATCAACGAGGCCATGAAGCTTGCGGCAGCCCGGGCCATCGCCGAATGCGTTCCGCCTGCGGCCCTCTCCGAAGACTACATCATGCCCAGTGTATTCGACCGGGACGTGGTACCTCGCGTCGCCAAAGCCGTCGCCGCGGCCGCACGCGCCACCGGTGTCGCCCGACGCCGCGTCAGAATCGACGACGACCTCTACTAACCCCTCCGCGATACGCCGCACGCCTTTTCTCTTCATGGTTTCTATTCATGCTTGGCGTACCCTGCGCAAGCCATGTAGAGTACGCCGATATCTCATAATCACCGAGTCGACTGCAGAGAAACCCTGTGAGCCCCACAACCATCCAATTGATCGGCGCCCTGCTGTTTGCGACCGCCATCCTCCATACGTTTGCCACCTCGTTCTTCGAGCACTTGGCCCATACGCGGCCGGCGCATGCGGGACTTTGGCACCTGCTGGGTGAAGTCGAGGTGGTCTTCGGCTTTTGGGCATTGGTCCTCATGGTCGCCATGTTCATGACCGACGGCGCGACCGTCGCCACCAGCTATTTGGACTCGCGCAACTTCACCGAACCGATGTTCGTCTTCGCGATTATGGTCATCGCCGGCACACGTCCGATTCTGCACTGTGCGCGGCGAGGCGTCCGCATAGTGAGCCGGGCGGTCCCGCTTCCCGCAAACATGGGATTCTATTTCACCGTCCTGGTTCTGGTGCCGCTCTTGGGCTCATTCATCACGGAACCAGCCGCCATGACGCTGGCCGCCCTGATTCTGCGTGAACGCTTCTTTCAAAACGGCCTTTCCACACGTTTCAAGTACGCGACATTGGGCATTCTGCTCGTCAATATCTCCATCGGCGGCACGCTCACCCCCTTTGCCGCACCGCCGGTCTTGATGGTGGCGGGCACATGGGGCTGGGATACCAGCTTCATGTTGCTGACCTTTGGTTGGAAAGCTGCGGTCGCCCTGATTATCAACGCCTTGGTCGCAACGGTCTTGTTTCGCAAAGAACTCTGCGCGGCGTCCGCCGAGGCAGGCCGGATAAACGGAGACAACCTTCCATCCATCCTGATCGTGGTTCACCTGCTGATTCTCTGCGGTGTGGTGGTCTTCGCCCACCATCCTGCGATGTTTCTAGGACTGTTCCTATTATTCCTCGGCGTGGCTCAGGCTTATGAACGCCACCAAGATCGGTTGATCCTGCGCGAAGGGCTGCTAGTCGCATTTTTTCTGGCCGGACTGGTCGTCTTGGGTGGTCAGCAACAATGGTGGCTCCAGCCGTTGCTGATGAGCATGAGCAACGAGGGGGTATTCTTCGGCGCGGTAATCCTGACCGCCTTCACGGACAATGCGGCGCTGACGTACCTCGGGTCACTGGTCGAAGGTCTATCGGATGGATTTAAATACGCCTTGGTCGCCGGGGCGGTTTCGGGCGGTGGATTGACGATCATTGCCAATGCGCCTAACCCGGCCGGACTGGCCATCCTGCGCGATCATTTCGAGGATGAAACCATTCATCCGGTCGGACTTTTCCTCGCTGCCCTGCCGCCCACACTCATGGCAATCTTGGCATTCTGGTACTTGTAATGCACCGGTGACGCCTGCCGGCTGCACGGCGAACTCTTATCGCCACACAAAGTGTTGTGCTAAGATGCGTTCGACCTTTGCTCACCGGGTCGGTTAACGAGGACCAGTGGCCTTTTCAAACAATCGACTGTTCAAGTATCAACGAGGCATGCGCCGTCGAATCGGCATGCTCCGGGCCAAGAACGTCGACAGTATGGAATTTGCCGTGGACTTCATGATGCAGGAGCGCGTCGACAGTTATTTCCGCATCGAACCGGGCCTCGATGAAGTGGAACGGTCACTGCAACAAATTGAAGACGAATTGGAGCAGGTACGGGATGTGTCCGCCGCCGTGCGATTGGAGTCCCGCCTGGAGTTCGTGGAAGACCGTTGGGATGAACTCGACAGCGAAGTGCGCGAGCGGCCGCGGCGCCGTCGACGGAAGATCAATCTCGCGGATTTCCTGAAGGCGGCGGGAGGGGAAGGCAATCCTGCCGGCTCGACCAGTGAAGTCACGAACGCGTACGACGCCTATCAAATTTTGAGTCTGGAGTTCGGCACCCCGCTGGCAGATGTGACCGCGGCTTTTCGCCAGCGCGCCAAGGAATTGCATCCGGATGCGCGCAATGGAGACCGCAGTTCGGAGCCGGAACTCCGGCGGATTCTCGAGGCCTATCAGTTCTTAAAGGAGTATCTGAGCCTCAGCAATACCGAACCGCCGATTTCGCGCGGAGCGGAATATCGTCCTACCGAATAACCCATGCCGCCCACGCAACCTGACCAAACCTTGATTGCCTCCGATGAGTCGCTGGATGTGCTGTGCGACCGCCTTGAGGACAGCTCGGTCATCGCCATCGATACCGAGTTCATGGGAGAAGAACACTTCGTTCCTCGCCTGGAATTGATTCAAGTCGCGGCAGAGGGCGTGGGAGGAGTCATCGACTTTCCCGCCCTGCAGGACAGCGCAGGCATGGCCAGATTTTGGGACATTGTCTGTGACAGCCGCATCGAAAAGGTGCTGCACGCCGGACGGCAAGATCTTGAACTGTTTGCCCACCATGCGGGCCGCTTGCCGAAGCCGTTCTTCGATACACAGATTGCAGCGGCCATGGTCGGCTACGGCGCGCAAACCGCCTATGCCAACTTGGTGCAGCGGGTCCAGGGTGTGAAACTCGACAAGGCCCACACCTTTACCAATTGGAGCCAGCGCCCGCTGAGTCAAGAACAGCTGGTCTATGCGCTGGACGATGTGACCTTCCTCTTGCCCATTCACCGGCATCTCCGGCAAAAACTGACCGTCATGGGCCGACTGAATTGGGTCGATGAGGAGTTTTCACGCTTGGAAGTCTCACTTGGCGCGCAGGCCCGTGACCCGCAAGAGCGATACCAACGGATTCGCGGATGGGAAAGCCTCAAACCTCGCGCCGCCGCGGTGTTACGCGACTTGGCGGCCTGGCGGGAAGGGGAGGCCCGGCGTCGTAATGTCCCGAGAGGACGAGTCATGCGTGACGAGGTCTTGGTGCAATTGGCTCGCCAGACGCCTCGCACGCTCGATCAGCTCCGCGGCATGCGTGGCATGTACTCCTCTGAAGTGGAACGGAACGGCCAGGCTCTGCTCGCCACCATGCAGCAGGCGCTGGCGAGACCCGAATCCGAATGGCCTGAGGTCCCACGCGACCGCAAACCGGACCCTGAATCCACCGGCGTGCTGGAACTCCTCCAATCGGTGCTGAAATCCAGAGCCGCCATGGAGAACATCGCTCCCACCTTGATCGCCACCACGGGCGACTTGCAAACCCTCGTCGAACGCGCCTCACCGGACGAGGAAGTCGATATTCCGGTACTGCGGGGATGGCGCCGTCAGCTGGTCGGTGAAACCCTGCTGAGTGTCTTGGCAGGGGATCTGAAGGTGTGGATCGACCCGGAACTGGGCAAGCTTCGATTCGGCCACCTCGATCATCCGGTCTAATTTGCCCCTCACGCTTCCTGCCACCGAGACGATTCCGCATCGGAATTACCTGGTCGGACGGCGAGGGAATCCTGCCCGTCGATGGATTCGACGGTCCTTCCACAATCCCAGCAACAATGTCAGCAGCGCCAAGCCGATTTCGTCGGCAAGCGGAATGGCGTCGGGAATGACGAGATCGGCCAGGGTGAGCAGGGCGAAGAGTACGAAGAGGGACGGAAAGCGCAGATTGAGTCGCTGCAGAATCCGCCCGACAAAAGACATTCGATCAACAGAACTGAACGCATACATGGACGCGGTCCTCCTTCGTGTCGCGCCGGTGCTCCCGCGCAAACGCTTCGAGCCCACCCCTGTTACACCAACTTGGCGATTGTCTCGGCCGGTCTCGCAAGCATGGCCTGGTCCCCCTTTTCGACGAGGGGGCGCTGGATCAAGTCCGGGTGCTTGACCATCAGATCGAGCAGGTCCTCATCACTCAGCTTGTCGTTCGATAGCTTGAGGGACTTGTACAGATCTTCTTTTGTACGCAGAACATCGCGCACGGCAAGCCTCGCCTTCTTCAAGAGCGCTTTCAAAAGGGTCTTGGTAAACGGCTGTTCGTAATAATTGATGGCCTTGAAGGGGTGACCGCTTTCCCGCACCAGACGAACCGCTTCACGACAGGTCGAACAGGTGGGTTTCTGATAGATCGTGATTTCCGCCATGTCTTCGGTGTTTCCTTTCACAGACGTCTCCTTGACGCAAATTTTTCACCTGTGTTACATCACTACACGACACGACAGCACTGACATCCTATGCCGACATACGGAACCGACACCAGCAATCAGACGGGCAAGTTTTCCTGCGCCACGTCGACTCAACGCACATTGAAAGACCTGCGCACGAAGCGCAAGGGGCAACCGGTCTTTGTCCTCGGTCACCGACTGGATCGGAAGGGCAAGGAAGCCACATTCGAAGTCTTCAACGACCGTCTGGCGATCATTTGTTTCGAAGACAACGTTCGCCTCGGTTACGACCCCCTTGAACTGTTACTGCCGACCGAGATCGACGACCAGGGCGTCGCCTACTTTGAAATTCGACCCTGCTCGCTTTGCGAACAACTCTTTCCTCTGACGACCGACGAGTGCGACGCGGAAGAAGAGCCGTCGTCCTGCCCGGAATGCACCTCGTAGCCCTCGCTGACGCCTCATTGAGGATTACAGTCCGGACTCAGGCGCCAAGGAATTCCGCATGTCCGACGCACGCTTAATCCGCGAGAGGGGCAATTTCCACCGCTTTCTTGATTAAGCAATCTCCTGCGTATCCCTGCAGCGCCATGGGCAACATGCTGGCGTCCAAGACCCGCGCGGAATTCACTTTGAATCCATCCCCCGATTTCACCCCTTCGAGCTTGAGCGCATGGCAAACCTCCAGCGTGCGCCAGACGGGATTGCCGAGCACGGTTTCGGCCGGCACGAGTTTCATATCGGCTACCGCGCCATCGAGGAGTGTTTTCGCGGCTACGCGCATTTTATCTTTCGGAGGATCACTGACGACGGCGAAGGCCGTCACGTCCACCTGAGCCCAAACGGGAACCTGGAGGAGGCACAGGAAAAACGTTTCGACCGCCAGGGCACGGACCAATCTCATTCTGTACCTCTCGTCGCCGGAGGAGATTGACCGGAAGGCGCGTTCTGCGGAGGGGGCAAGGAGCTGCCGGGCGCCCCGAATGGACCGTCGACCCCCGGGCCCCCATGGCTCAGTGTGCTGCGGCCGATGCGCGGTTCTCCGTGGGCAGCGGCTGGCTTCGCGGGATGCGCAGCACGATCATCCCGCCACAATACGATCACAGCCACGCCGAGCACCAGCAATCCGAACAACAGAAGCATCCGCACCAATCGGGTCACACGGCCTCGTATGAACAGGGCAAAGCTGTGGGTCAGTATGCCAATGCAGTCCGATCAATTCAAGGTGATGGCTGAGTCGATGCTGCTGATCATGGTAAGCTGAGCCAGGCCGGGTTGCAATCAACGAGTGCCGAAGTGGGCTCAGTAATGATACCTGCTGGAGCACCTTTCGCGAGAGGGGAGAGACGTATGCCGCATGACTTTATGCCGGGCCTCGCCGGCGTTCCCGCCGCAAAATCAGCGATCAGTGATGTGGACGGCACGCGAGGCGTGCTCGAGTATCGTGGCATTCGAGTCGAGGAGCTGTGCCGGCACTCTACATTCCTGGAAACGAGCTATCTGTTGCTGTTCGCACGGCTGCCGACCGTTGAAGAACTTGCCCGCTGGGTTGAAGACGTGACTCACCATCGGCGGATCAAGTTTCGTATTGTGGATCTGCTGAAGGTCCTTCCCGAACATGGCCATCCCATGGACGCCTTGCAGGCTGCCGTCGCCGCATTGGGCATGTTTTATCCGGGCCGCAATGTAAAGGACGTAGAAAATAACTACTGGTCGGCGGTGCGACTCATCGCCAAACTCCCGACCATCGTGGCAGCCTGGGCTCGACTGCGGCGAGGGGACGAGTACATCCCTCCGCGCGACGACCTCCCATTCGCCGATAATTTTCTGTACATGCTGACTGAAACTGTTCCCCATCCGTTGTGGAGCGAAGTGTTTGACGACTGCCTGATCCTTCACGCCGAACACACGATGAATGCCTCGACATTCGCCGGCATGGTCACAGCCTCGACCCTGGCGGATCCCTATACCGTAGTGGCCTCGTCGATCGGGGCGTTGAAAGGGCCGCTGCACGGAGGCGCGAATGAGGAAGTCGTGACCATGCTGAGAAAAATCGGCACGCCGGCAAACGCGCGCGAAGCTGTGGCGGCCACGTTCGAGGAAAAACACAAACTCATGGGATTCGGACACCGCGTATATAAGGTGAAAGATCCCCGCGCCACCGTGCTGCAGGGACTCTGCATGCGGTTATTCAATGTCTGCGGCACATCGCCGCTCTACGAGGTGGCGGTGACGGTGGAGCAACTCGCCAACGAACGGCTCCAAGGAAAGGGTATTCACCCGAACGTCGATTTCTATTCCGGCATCATCTACGACAAGATGGGGATCGAGGTGGATCTCTTTACACCCCTGTTTGCCATGGCGAGGGTGAGCGGATGGCTGGCGCATTGGTTGGAGCAGCTGCGGGAGAACAAACTCTACCGGCCTGATCAAATTTACTCGGGGGACCACAACCGGTCCTACGTGCCGATCGAACAGCGGTGACCGATCATTCGGTTCGACCGATGAACCACCACAAAACAATGGATGTCACGAACATAATCCCACCAAGCACCGCATACGACACGAATTCCAACATAGATCACCTCTCCGTCCGCCAAAGGGGGCTAATAAATAATGCCGAGGCCTTGAATGTCAAGGCCCTCACGTCGTCGTCAGTTCCCGATCATCGCCCTTGACTTCACCGGCGCAAAGATTACCTACCCACCAGTGAACAGGATGTCCCGTACATACAAACACTCAGCAGATTCACACAAGGAGGTAGAACCATGGCGCTCGTGAAATGGGATCCGTTCCGGGAGTTGGAAGAGATGTCGGACCGGTTGAATCGGATGATTGCAAGGCCATCGATCAACCAGGCCGGTGGACAGGGGAAAGAAGTCATGACGGTGGCCGACTGGACCCCCACCGTGGATATCAGCGAAACGGAGGCCGAATATGCCATCAAGGCGGAGCTTCCGGAGGTCAAGAAAGAAGACGTGAAAGTCACCGTAGAAGACGGTGTCCTGACCATTCAAGGCGAACGGAAACAGGAGAAGGAAGAGAAAGGAAAGAAGTATCACCGGATCGAGCGATCGTACGGCCGGTTTGTGCGGAGCTTCACACTTCCTGATACGGTCGACGAGGGCAAGGTGCGGGCGGAATATGCCGACGGCGTGTTGAACCTGCATTTGCCGAAATCGGAAAAGGCGAAACCGAAACAGATTGACGTGAAGATTGGCTGAACAGGGTCCATGATCTCGTGGCACACGGCCCGCCCTTGGCGGGCCGTCTCTTTTCGGCTCATCCTCCCTTCGGGCTATCACATGCATCCCCACTGTACACGGACTCGAGTTTGCAAGTCCGCCCCCTGTATTTATCGACGCATGCGGACCTAGATTTTCGACCCCTTCCTACTGTCTCCACCGCACCTGCCGCGTGAAGATCCATCACGCCTGCTCGCCCCCGCACCCCAGCCCACGCTTGTGCTTCCACTGCGTGACCGTTTAAGATGCGCCGCTCCAACAGATCAACCGCCAGTCAGCCATTCGAGGAGATCCGACGATGAAGAAGCGCTCACGCAGGACCGGCGCAGCCGCACTCACTCAACGACCCGCCGCATCCCTCAGGGTAAACATGCGCATGGAGCGGGATACGATGGGCGAATTGCCGGTGCCTTCCGACGCGTATTATGGTGTCCAGACGGCCCGCGCAATCGAAAATTTTCCTATCAGTTCGCTTCGCATGCCACGCGCCATGATTCGAGCCATGGGACTCATCAAGCGAGCCGCAGCCGAGGTCAATCATTCCCTCGGGCTCCTCGACAAAAAACCGGCCGAAGCCATCAGACGCGCCGCGTCGGAAGTGGTCGAGGGACAGCTCGACGCCGAATTTCCGGTAGACATTTTCCAGACCGGCTCAGGCACGTCCACCAATATGAATACCAACGAGGTGATTTCAAATCGCGCGACGGAACTTCTCGGCGGCGCCAGGGGCAGTAAACTGGTGCACCCGAACGACCATGTGAATCTCGGGCAATCGAGCAATGACGTCATTCCGACAGCCATCCACATCGCTGCATCAGAAACCATTCAACGACAACTCATCCCCGCGCTGACGCGTCTCCACAAGGCGCTGACCGGGAAAGCCCGCGAGTTCGACAAGATCGTCAAGATCGGACGGACCCACCTACAAGATGCGACGCCCGTTCGCTTGGGCCAGGAGTTCGGCGGGTATGCCAGACAAATCGAACTGGGCATCGCCCGCATGAAACGGGCGCAAGCGGCCTTGAGTGAAGTGGCGCTGGGCGGCACCGCGGTCGGCACAGGCCTCAACTGCCATCCGAAATTTGCGGCCAAGGTGATGGCCATCATCTCCAAGGAGACCGGCTGCCCCTTTCAAGAAGCCGTGAACCACTTTGAAGGGCAGTCGGCCCAAGACTCTCTCGTTGAGGCGAGCGGGGAATTGCGAACCTTGGCTGTCAGTCTCATGAAGATTGCCAACGATATTCGCTGGTTGGGATCCGGTCCGCGCTGCGGCCTCGGCGAGATCAATCTGCCCGAAACACAACCGGGGTCATCGATCATGCCGGGAAAAGTGAATCCGGTCATCGCTGAATCCGTCACGATGGTCTGCGCCCAGGTGATCGGCAATGATGTCACGATTACGGTCGGGGGACAGGCAGCCAACTTCGAATTGATCGTCATGCTGCCGGTGATGGCGTATAACCTGCTGCAAGCCATCGAACTCTTGGCGGCGGCCTCCAACAATTTTGCGGTGAAATGTATCGACGGCATCAAGGCGAACGAGGAACGGTGCAAAAGCCTTATCGAAGAAAGCCTCGCCATGTGCACGGCGCTCGCTCCGGTCATCGGCTACGAGGCCGCAGCCAAACTGGCGAAAGATGCGTATAAATCCGGCAAAACGGTTCGAGAGGTGGCGCGCGAACAAAACGTGCTGCCGGACAAGCGGCTCGCTCAACTCTTGGATCCCTGGCGCATGACTCAGGCGGGCGGGCCGGTCGGAAGCGCGGGAGGCTGAGAGCCATTCGGACCGTCCAGATGGTACGGTAGACCGATCATGCCACGTGCCGTCGTTTTTGACAGCCTAAGGAGCCCTATGTTAACGTGCGCAAAATTTTTGATTCTCCGTCGCCTGACGGCGTACGATTCCTATAGAGAGATTGAAGGGTAGATAATGAGTGGAACGGGTGCGGATCGAAGCGGGCATGTCGTTATTGTGGTGGGTGCCGGTCCGGCCGGCATGGCCCTGGCTAAGAAATTGGCGGATGCCGGCCATGAAGTTATCATACTCAATCGCGACATCAAATTCGGTGGACTGGCGGAGTACGGCATTTTCCCCAGCAAACTGAAGTTGCGCGGCGGATTGAAGAAACAGTACTGGGAGATGCTCGAACAGCCCAACGTGCAGTACTTTGGCAATGTGTCGATCGGAGAGGGAAAAGACCTCACGGTCGAGAATCTGCGCGGACTCGGCGCGAGCGCGATTGCGTTTTCAATCGGCGCTCAAGGCACGAAGGCCATCGGCGTTGAGGGGGATTCCGCCCAAGGCGTGTTCCACGCTAAGGATGTGGTGTACCACTTCAATCGTCTGCCCGGTTTCGGTGACCGTCCCTTCGATATGGGGAAACACGTCGCGATCATCGGCGTCGGCGACGTCATGGTCGACATTGCGCATTGGCTGATTCGATACAAGAAGGTGGAACGGGTGACCGCCATTGCGCGCCGCGGGCCTGCGGAACGGAAATACAATCCGAAAGAGATTCGCGCTGTCTGTTCAAACATGGACCTGGCAGGCATTGCGCAGGAATTTGCCCGCATCAAGGACCGGCTGACCGCAGTGGGACAACATGCGGACGAGGTCCAGGCCGGCATGACTGCCGAGTTCACGAAGTGCGAATCGACCGGCAGCCCTTCCAAAATGGGATTTCGGTTTCTCGCCTCGCCGAAGCGTGTATTGGTCGATGCCAGCAATCGGGTGCGCGCACTCGAAATGGAAGACAACAAGCTGGAGCTAAAAGGAGACGACACCGCCGCGGTCGGGCTCAAGCGGCTTTACGAATTTCCGGTCGACAGCGTCGTCTTCGCCGTCGGGGATCGGGTGGATGAAACCGTCGGTCTTCCGTATAAGAACGGTGTGTACGTCACTAATCCCAACAAAACCGGCAATGATCCCGATGACGCGCTCTTTCAAGCCTATGATGAGAAATCCGGTCAGACGATCGATGGCGTGTTTCTGGCCGGGTGGGCACGCAAAGCCAGCGAGGGTCTCGTGGGCATTGCCAAACGCGACGGGGATTGGTGCGCGGAAGTCATTGGTCGATACCTCGCCGCCCGCGCGTCACGGCCGCGCGCGACGATGGCGGATGTCATCGCCAAACTGCAGGCGATCCTGAAAGAACGGAAGAGTCAGCCGGTGGATCTTGATGGGCTCAGGGCGCTAGAAGCGGTAGAGAAAATTCATGCCGGCGCGCCCGACGCCATCGGGGAATTCAAGTTCGCGTCAAACGCCGACATGCTGGCCCACATCGAGCGAGGTCGCCGGTAGCGCCTGACATTCGATTATCCGTCTCCCCATTTCAACTTCTCGCGCAACACTTCGTAATAGCTGCTCTCAGGAAACCGGATCAACCGAGTCAGGTGCTCGGAAGCCTTGATCTCCACAGTGTCCCCCTGCGCGAGAGCGACCCCCACCTGGCCATCAAGCGTGGCCATCGCCCCGTCGTCTTTACTCGTCAACACGACTTCAATTTCGGCATGCGCGGGAACGATCAAGGGACGATGCGTCAGCGTGTGCGGACAGATGGGCGTGAGGATCAATGATTGTACCGCCGGATTAATGATGGGACCGCCGGCGGAAAGGGAATAGGCGGTGGATCCGGTCGGTGTACTGATGATGAGCCCATCTCCCCGCAGGTTTGTCACGAATTGGCCCTGCAGAGCGATTTTGAGTTCGATCATGCGGGCGAGCGTTCCCTTGCTGATCACGACGTCGTTGAGGACGACACCACGGGCGACCGTTTCCCCGTGCCGATGCACGTGGGTTTTCAGCATGAGCCGCTCGTCGAGCACAAAGTCGTTGGCGAACATCCGCTCCAGCGACGGATACAAATTTTCCAATAGGACTTCGGTCAAGAACCCTAGCCCACCCATGTTCACGCCGAGAATGGGAATGCCCCGCTCGCCGGCCAATCTCGCCGCATTGAGCATCGTCCCGTCACCACCCAGCACGAGCAAGACATCGGCTTTGCTGGCCAACTGCGTTTTCTGAAACCCGCCTTGCTCGCCGAGCAACGTGGTTGCCGTGGTATCCAAAAGAACATCGATGTTGCGAGAACGAAGCCAGGTGACCACGGCTTGAACAGTCGTCTTGACTTCGGGGAACTTTGGCTTTGTCAGAATTCCAATGCTTTTGCTTTTCATAATAGATGGGATCGCGGCAGTGTAAGATGAGGGGCGGCTGACAGGCGGGCGATTGTATCGGGATGATTCTTGGACTGTCAATGAGAGCCCTGCGCATGGGCTCGGGTGTGAGTCACGCCGTGAAGTGCTGTCGTGCGTGCGAGAGCCTTTACGATTCGCTCTATGCCTTGACACCCCCTATTGCGCTAGTTAGAATCACAACATCAGAGATTTCGAGCCTTTTGACGCGTATTTCATCATTCAGCTAAGGCTTCTCTTACAGGCCCCATCACCCATAAGGAGGCGGGATGTTCGAACGGTTCACGGACAAGGGTCGCAAGATCATCATCCTGGCACGTGAAGAAGCCGAGCGCCATCAGAACGACTATCTGGGCACCGAACACTTGGTGTTGGCCATCCTTCGCGAGACGGATGGAATTGCGCTGATGATCCTCAAAAAAATGGGACTGTCGACGGAACAGATTCGGCTTGAGATCGAGCGGAATCTCCCGGGCGGCGGCACGACGATGACCTTCGGGGAGATTCCATTCAGCCCCCGGGTGAAGAAGGTAATTGAGTATGGTGTGGAAGAAGCCCGATTGCTCGGCCACAACCACATCGGCAGCGAACATCTGTTGCTGGGCTTGCTTCGAGAGGAGGAGGGAATCGGAGGAAAGATTCTCCGTAGCCTTGGAGCGAATCTGCTCACCGCGCGGCAACTCACGGTGACCTTCCTGCGGAAATCTGCTCCGCGTGAACGTGACCGTAAGAGCAACACACCGGCACTCGACGAATTCGGTCGCGACCTGACGCAACTGGCTCAAGAAGGGCAGTTGGATCCTGTCATCGGACGGGCCGACGAAATCGAGCGCGTCCTCCAAATTCTCAGCCGTCGCTCCAAGAACAATCCGGTGCTCATCGGCGAATCCGGCGTGGGAAAAACGGCCATCGTCGAAGGACTGGCGCAACGCATTGTCGCGTCGGAAGTCCCGGACAATTTGTTGTCCCGTCGGGTCATCGCCCTCGATCTGGGCTCGCTCGTGGCCGGCACTAAATATCGCGGGCAGTTCGAAGAGCGCTTGAAGGTCGTGATGAAGGAGATCGTACAGGCGGGCAACATCATTATCTTCATCGACGAGTTGCATACGTTGGTAGGCGCCGGAGCGGCAGAGGGATCCATTGATGCCTCGAATATGCTGAAGCCGGCATTGTCCCGCGGCGAGATACAGTGCATCGGCGCCACCACGCTGGACGAGTACCGCAAGCACATTGAAAAAGATGGCGCACTCAAGCGACGGTTCCAACCCATCCACGTGCAGCCGCCCAGCACCGATGAGACCGTCCGCATCATCCAGGGCCTGCGGGATCGGTATGAGGAACACCACGGCGTTGAAATTACAGAGGACGCCATCGTCGAAGCGGTCAAGCTGGCGGATCGTTACATCACCGATCGATTCCTGCCTGATAAGGCCATCGACCTCATCGATGAAACAGGTTCTCGGGCAAAGCTGCAAACTTATGCGTTGCCCACTGAACTCAAGGCCCTGGAGCAGGAACTGAAAAAAATCTCCCGTGAAAAAGAACTGGCGATCTCGATGCAAAACTTCGAGGAGGCAGTCCGCCATCGTGAGGAAGAAGAGCGGCTCCGAAAACTGCTCGATGAATCCAA
Source organism: Nitrospira sp. (assembly GCA_021323395.1). Lineage (GTDB taxonomy): Bacteria > Nitrospirota > Nitrospiria > Nitrospirales > Nitrospiraceae > Nitrospira_A. The sequence goes on along the minus strand of JAJONL010000019.1, from coordinate 14,154 downwards.
GCGCGAATGGAAGAAAAATCAAGAGAAGCACAAGCCGACCATCGGCAAAGAAGAAGTCGCCTATGTCGTGTCGAAGATGACCGGCATTCCGCTCTTCAAGTTGGAGGAAGAAGAATCCAACAAGCTGCTCCGCATGGAAGAATTCCTCCACAAGCGGGTCATCGGCCAGAATGAGGCCATTTCGGCTGTGGCTCGCGCCATCCGTCGATCCAGGGCAGGTCTGAAGGAAGCGAAGAAACCCATCGGCTCCTTTATTTTTCTCGGCCCCACCGGTGTCGGTAAAACGGAGCTGGCGCGGACGCTGGCAGAATTCCTTTTCAACAGTGAAGACGCGCTTATCCGAATCGATATGTCTGAGTACCAGGAAAAGTTCACCAGTTCACGGTTATTCGGAGCCCCTCCTGGATATGTCGGCTACGAAGAAGGTGGACAACTCACGGAAAAGGTACGCCGTCGTCCCTATTCCGTGGTGCTGTTCGACGAAATTGAAAAGGCGCATCCGGACGTGTTCAACGTCTTGCTTCAGGTGCTCGACGACGGCGTCCTCACGGACAGCCTCGGTCGCAAGGTCGATTTCAAAAATACGGTCGTGATCATGACCTCGAACATCGGCACAAAGTTGATTCAGAAGGGTGTCTCGCTCGGATTCCAAAATGACGAAAAGGGCGGGCAGCTCCTGCGCCGCAAAGAAGAAGTCATGGGAGAACTCAAACGATCCTTTAGTCCGGAGTTTCTCAACCGGATCGATGAAATCGTCATCTTCCATTCCCTGGAGAAGGAGCACTTGATCCATATCTTGGATATCCTGCTGCACGAACTCAATCTTCGCCTCATCGAGAAGAACGTCACCATCGAGGTGGAGGACGAGGTCAAACAGTGGCTCATCAAAGAAGGGTACGAACCGCTCTACGGGGCTCGTCCCATGCGCCGCATCATTCAACGGGCGATCGGCGACCCGCTGTCCGAAGAACTGATCAAGGGCCGCTTCAAGGACAATAGGAAGATCAAAGTGGTCCTACGCGACGGCGCACCGGCTTTCATTGAACAAGAAGCCATGGCGGGTGTCTAGTTTTCCTCTCAACTATTGCCCAAGGATCGAATCTTAAAAGATCCTTTCGATCATTTGGCAACCCCCGTGGTCCTCGATCGGGCCCGGGGGTTGTCGCATTTTACAACGGAATCACCTTTGTCCTGGTCTTACCCTCAGAACAATCTACTGAACTCCTTCCCACTACTGCCTGAAGAACGCAACCGGCCGGCCTTGACCTTCGATGACGATTGGCTGTCCGGCTGGTCCAGGCCCTCGTCTATATGAGCCGCCTGATACCAACCGATACGTTCGGCCCGATTCTCGGTATCGAAACCTCCTGCGATGAAACGGCCGCGGCCATTATCGACGGAACGGGTCGCGTGCTCGCCAATGTGATTTCATCCCAGCAGGCCGTGCATGAGCGATTCGGCGGTGTCGTGCCGGAATTGGCATCCCGTGCGCATATTCAGAATGTGGACGAGGTCACTCGACGAGCCCTCAAGGAAGCGAACTTAGGGTGGCACGATCTTTCCGCTATTGCCGTCACTCAAGGTCCGGGTCTCGCGGGTGCACTCCTCGTTGGAATCAGTTATGCCAAGTCCTTAGCCTATGCGCTCGGCATTCCGTTGGTGGGTGTGAATCACCTTGAAGGGCATATTGCTTCAGCCTGGATCGACCGTCCGTCTTTTCCGGAAATCTGTGTCGTATTAATCGCCTCCGGCGGACACACCCATCTCTTCCAGGCGCAGGAAAATGGTGATTTTCATCTCCTGGGGAAAACCATCGACGACGCCGCGGGGGAAGCGTTCGACAAGGGCGCTCAAATGTTAGGCTTGGGATACCCGGGAGGACCGCTGATCGACAAGGCTGCTCGCGATGGCCGTCACACGGCTGTGCGATTTCCGCGCGCGCGAGTCAAGACCGGCCAGCTCGATTTCAGCTTCAGCGGACTCAAGACGGCCTTGCTCTATCATCTTCAAGACATGAATCCCCAAACGATCCTCGAGCAACAGGCCGACTTGGCAGCAGGTTACCAGGAAGCGATCGTCGATGTGCTCGTTCGCCAGGCATTCGCAGCCCTCACACAATCCGGCGTCTCGGCGCTCGCCGTCGTGGGAGGCGTCTCCGCCAACTCGCGACTGCGGGCTAGACTGACGGCGCGCGCGTCGGAGGAGGGGATCGAGCTGGGCCTTCCCGCCCTCGCCTATTGCACGGACAACGCGGCCATGATCGCCGCGGCAGGCCGCCGAGCCCTTCAACAGGGAAGGGTGGCATCCTTTGATTGCGAAGCAGTTCCCGATGATACGCTCCGTTCCCCGAGCAGCGCCGACTAGACACGATGACGACGTTCGTTTATTGACGTTCGTTTATTAAGGAGGACGATTATCCCAACCATTCACGGACAGGTCAGCGGGCTCAAAGCCAGTCACCTGTCGGCCTTAGAGCGGTTGTATCGGCGACGCGTTCCTTCGTCGGCCCTGATCACCCTTGAGCTGGCGCGCACGACCAGCCAACTCACCCGTGATATTCGACGTCCCGTCGGACTCCTCATCACGCGGCGGGGGGTAATTGAACAGGTTCTGGTGGGGGCCGGCTGCGCGCCCACCCACGAATCGTTGGCTAAATTTCGAGTCGGTCCGCATTCCCTGCGGGGCCTCCGCCTCATCCGCACGCAGCTCGACGATGCCCCGCTCAGCCAGGAAGATCTGACTCAGTTGGCACTCCTGCGGTTGGATCTGATCGGTCTGGTGGGAGTGGACAAAGCGGGCGAGCCCTCCCTGCTGCATCTAGCACACCTGCTGCCGCCCAATCAGCAGAAGGAAGTCTGCCGGCTCCTGCCGGCGGTGGCGTTCCGTGATCTGGACCTTCAATTCGACACCTTTATCCACTCGCTCGACAGCGATCTCCTTCGGGCGGATACGCACCACGCCGTCGGCGACGGCAAGGAATCGGCCATCCTCGTCAGCGCTTCATCCAAAAGTCATGCGGAGCAGGAAGAGCATCTGGAGGAATTGAACGAATTGGCGGAGTCGGCGGGGGTGGTGGTCTTGGATCGGATTCTCCAGCGCACTCAAGAAGATTATCAACGCTTCCTTCTGGGACGAGGAAAACTGAAACAGGTGGTCATTCGGGCTCTTCAACAGGGCGCAGACCTGTTGATCTTCGATCAAGATCTGGCGCCGGCGCAGGCCCGCGCTATTTCGGAAGTCACCGATCTCAAGGTGATCGACCGCACCCAACTCATCCTCGATATTTTTGCCCGACGCGCACATACCCGTGAGGGCAAGGTTCAGGTGGAATTGGCCCAACTCAAGTACCTGCTCCCACGGCTCTCGGGACATGGAACGTCCTTGTCTCGTCTCGGGGGCGGGATCGGAACCAGGGGACCCGGCGAAACAAAACTTGAAACCGATCGCCGTCGGATCCGGGATCGCATTTCGCACCTTGAGCGAGACATCGACGATGTCGCCCGCCATCAAGATCAACGCCGGTCGCGTCGTCTCCGGCAAGCGCTTCCCATCCTGTCCATTGTGGGTTATACCAATGCGGGAAAGTCCACGCTGCTCAATACGCTGACCCACAGTCAGGTCCCGGCCCAAGACCGCCTCTTCGAAACGCTCGATACAACCAGCCGTCGTCTTCGATTTCCCCATGATCGCGAAGTCATCGTGACCGATACGGTCGGGTTTATCCGAGATCTGCCCAAGGATTTGGTCGGAGCCTTTCGCACGACCCTCGACGAATTGCGGGATGCCGATATTCTGCTGCATGTCATCGACGCCACAGCCAACAACCTCGATGTACAAATGACCGCGGTGGAAACCATCTTGCGCTCACTGGAATTAGACAAGATCCCGCGTGTGCCAATTCTCAACAAGTGCGACCGGCTCTCCGCCCACGAGGTTCTTGTTCTGTGCGAACGATACCACGCGATCGGCATTTCAGCCCAGCACCGGGATTCACTCCGTCCGTTGATCACCCACCTCGAGACCCTCTTGCCGGCACTCCCCACGCCTCCGGCGGCGGATGAAGAACCCGGGCAGCCACCGCCGAATCTGGCGCTTGCATCTCATTCGTAACCCCTTCACAATTGGCCGCCATTCGCGCATCATGACGAGAGCTGTGACACATGCCTCCTCTGCCCGTCCGCGCAGGAGCCGCGTAGCTCGGATTCTGACGGCGTTGCGCACCTCGATACCGGATATGAAGGTGGAACTCGACCACCGCAACCCCTGGGAACTTCTCGTGGCCACCATCTTGTCGGCACAATGTACCGACCAGCGCGTCAATCAGGTCACGCCCAATCTCTTTCGACAATACCGCCAGCCACGCGACTATGCGAAAGCCAGTCCCGCCGAGTTGGAAGTCCTCATCCGCTCGACCGGGTTCTTTAAGACCAAAGCCAACAATCTCATTCGATGCGCCAAGGTCGTGACGGACCAATTTCATGAGCGGGTTCCCGACACCATGGAAGCCCTCGCGGCCTTGCCTGGGGTAGGACGAAAAACCGCCAATGTCATTTTAGGGAATGCGTTCGGCAAGCCGGCTGTGGTGGTCGATACGCATGTGAAACGAGTGGCCGGACGCCTCCAATTTACTACTCACACGGATCCGACCAAGATCGAATCAGATCTCCAGCAACTCTTGCCTGAAGACCAATGGACGGAAGCCTCACAACGGCTGCTTCTGCATGGACGATACGTGTGTCTCGCTCGCAGACCAAAATGTTTAGATTGTGCCTTGTATGCCGAGTGCCATTGGGAAGGGAAACTCGCACGATGATTCGGAGTATGACCGGTTATGGGAAAAAGGACGACACCTCCAAGCAGGCCGGTGTCACGGTGGAGATCCGGTCGGTGAATCACCGATTCTTGGAAGTCGCCGTCAGGGTTCCACGCTCACTCGCACAGTTGGAGGAACAGATTCGAAAAACCGTTCAGCAGCACTGCCTCCGCGGACGGGTCGATGTCTCCGTCACCCTGCACAATAATGGCGGCGGGCTCAAGACTGTTCAAATCGATCAGGCGCTGGCGAAGCAATACCATGCCGCACTCACCAAGCTTCAGAAAACACTGGGCATGCGAGGGGCGGTGGACATGTCGGTGCTCGCCGGATTTCGGGATATTGTGTCTGTCTCCGATCAACCCGTCGACTCCAATCAAGTCTCCAAAACGGTGTTACGCGCCCTCGGTGGTGCCCTCACGGATTTGGACCGCATGCGTCGACGGGAAGGGGAAGCGCTCACCAAGGACCTGGCGAGTCATTTGGAAGCCATTCGAACCGCGAAGATCGCGGTGGCAAAGAAGGCGCCCAGCTTGGCCCAGGAGGCGTTTGACCGGATGAAAACCCGAGTCCAAGCTCTGCTGCAGGGCGCCATCCCGGATCAGGCTCGTCTTTCCCAGGAATTGGCCCTGTTTGCAGATCGTTCCGACCTTTCGGAAGAATTGGTCAGACTTGAGTCACATATGCTACAGTTCGACCAGACCCTCAAGAGCAAGGAGTCAGTGGGGAAGACGCTGGAATTTCTCCTCCAAGAAATGGGCCGCGAAGTGAACACCATCGGTTCGAAAGCCAATGACGCCGACATTGCGGCGTTGGTTGTCCGCATGAAGGCCGAACTGGAAAAATTACGTGAACAAGTACAGAATGTGGAATAGGGTCGACGGCACCTTCGCCACCGAATAATTTATGACCATCGCGCCCGTTCCATCCAACGACAAGCCGGCTCAGGTGCGCCGCGGCATCCTGTTTATCATCTCTGCTCCCTCCGGCAGCGGAAAAACGACGCTGTGCAAACAAATCGCTGCCATTGTCCCAGGACTCTGGCACTCGATTTCCTACACCACCCGCAAGCCGCGTCCCGGAGAGAGAGAGGGAGAGGATTATTATTTTCTCGACGAAGCGTCGTTCCGCCAGATGATCGATCGGAACGAATTCGTTGAGTGGGCACATGTCTATGGCAACCTGTATGGGACGCCTCGCAAGGTCTTGTCCGACAAATTGGAACAAGGAATCGATGTGCTGCTTGAAATCGACGTGCAGGGGGCGCGGTCGGTCAAAAAGAGATTCGAGGATGCCGTCTACATCTTCATTCTTCCGCCGTCGTTCGACACGCTACGAACGAGACTGCAGAACAGGGCGGGGGATTCGCCCGATGAAATTCAGCGCCGATTGCAGAAAGCCAAAGAAGAGGTGTGGAGTTATCGAGAGTATTACTATATTGTTCGCAACGACGATTTGAAGCAATCCTTAAAAGAGCTGGAAAGTATCTTTCTTGCCGAACGGATCAAAACCAAACGGTTGAACATGACCTGGCTGGAAGAAAAATTTATTCTCGACAAAGAGGGCAAGCAGGGGCATTCCACCGCTGCGCCCGCATCAAAGGAGCACATGCACCATGGGTGAAATGTTATCGCTGTTACCGCAATACGTCGCGGGAGAGTTCGACTCGCGGCACCGCTTGGTGATCATCGCGGCACAACGTGCCAAGCAGCTCGTGCAGGGCGCCCGCGCAGCCGGCCAGTCGAAATTCACCAAAGAGACCAGCATCGCGCTCGACGAGGTCCTCCGGCACAAAGTGAAGTTTCTCATTGGCAAGGAAGCGCGCGACGCCATCAAGGAATCGAAGCGGGTCAAAGAAGGCGAGACCGAGCGTCTGGCCATGATGACCGGAGAGGACGCGAAAGAGATCAAGAAGGAATTGAGCGTCTATGTCGACGATACCGTGAAGCCCGCCGCCACGGAGGGCGAGGAGTAGTTCGCCCTCGTGCAGAATACCGGCCCCGCTCTCACCGGTTTCCGTATTGTGCTCGGCGTGACAGGGAGTATTGCGGCGTACAAAGCCGTCTCGCTCCTGCGCCGCCTTCGCCAGGAATCGGCTCATGTGAACGTCGTGATGACCGCGGGCGCCTGCCGATTCGTCACCCCCCTAACCTTTGAAGTCCTGTCCGGCGCCCATGTGGCGACGGACCTCTTTGAAGCTCACCAGGAAATGCTGCACCTGTCTCTGCCGGAGCAGGCAGATGCCATCCTGATCGCGCCGGCGACGGCGAATTGTCTGGCCAAGGCCGCTCTGGGGCTGGCCGACGACCTCCTCTCGACCATGCTCCTGACCACCCAGTGCCCGGTGATTTTTGCACCGGCCATGGACGGTGATATGTGGCGTCATCCCACGGTCGCGGAGCATGTCGAAACCCTTCGTCGTCGCGGGGCCATCATCGTTGCCCCTGACGAGGGTCCCCTCGCATCCGGCCGGGTGGGGCAGGGACGGCTGGCCGAGGAACATCTCATCCTGGAGGCGCTTCAATCAGCCGTCAGTCCGCGTCGAGATTGGGCCGGGCGGCGCCTTCTGATTTCTGCCGGACCCACCCAGGAACCCATCGACCCGGTGCGGTTCATTTCCAACCGTTCGTCGGGGAAAATGGGATACGCGCTTGCCGAGGCGGCCCGCAAGCGCGGCGCTGAGGTCCTGCTGGTCTCGGGACCCACGGCCCTTCAACCACCTGCCGGGGTCGAAGTGCTGTCGGTGGAGACCGCAGAGGAAATGGGCAAGGCGATCCAGAGCAGGCTTGCCTGGAGCCATGCCGTCATCATGGCCGCAGCAGTCGCAGATTTTCGTCCGGTACGCCCGTCCACTCAGAAACTCAAGAAACAACAGGGCCCCATCGCAACCCTCCCGCTGGAGCCCACGGAGGATATCCTCCGGGAACTGTCAAAGCGTCGTACCACGCAATTGCTCGTGGGATTTGCGGCGGAAACCGAGGATCTGCTTGCCCATGCTCAGGAAAAACTGCATGCTAAGGGCGTGGATTTGTTGATCGCCAATGATGTGACGGCCGCCGGGTCCGGATTCGGCTCGGACACTAACCGCGTGATACTTCTGGATCGCACAGGACGGACGGAGGCATTACCACTGTTATCTAAACGGGATGTGGCCGACCGAATATTGGCCCATATGTTGACGTTACAGCCCATGCCCGGGGCGCCCGAAAAATCGTCGCGGACACAAAGGCCTCGCGAGGAGTAGAGCGTGGAGTCCTCACCGCGTATCGATCCTTCTATCGCGTTTGAAATCGATCGCTTGGCGACCGCCGTCGCCAAAGACCCTCGTTCGAAAGACTTCCTTCCACTTGCGGATGAATACATCAAGGCCGGCATGTGGCAGGAAGCCGCAGCGGTGCTCGAGGACGGTCTGAAGGCCTATCCGGGTTTTGTCACGGCGATGGCGGCGCTGGGTCGAGTCTACAATCAACTGGGTCAGCCGGTGAAGTCGAAAGCGATTCTCGAAGACGTGGTGAGGCAACGTCCGGACAATCTTCGCGCACATCGTGTTCTGGCCAAGCTGTATCATGCCGAGGGTCAGGCGGATCTGGCGTTGCGGTCGTGCGGCGCGATCCTGGCCGCCAATCCATCGGATGAAGAGGCGCTCGCCATCAAACGACGTGTCATCGGGACTTCCGATGATCTCCCGCCCGCCAACCGCGGGAAGACCCGCGCCGGCGCTCACATCAGACCAGCGACAGGGAAAGTCGCGCAGGTGGGGAAAAGGTCTGAATCCGTCTCTCACAGCACGGCCACATCACCCGTATTATCTCCTGAACAAACGGCTGAACCACCCTCGCTGAAACATGCGGCGACGATCGCGCGCCTCGAAGGCTGGCTGCGGACCATTCACGCACAGCGTCGGATCGATCCTGATCGAAGCTAGTAAACCTTGCCTACCTATCCGTCCTCATCAGAGCGTTTGACCCACCCTGGACAGCCTGTTAGAATGCCGCCGCTGCTGACTTCCCTATCTATTGCAGCCGACTGTTAACCGAGACCTGCGACCCGAGACATGCTGCGGCTACTGGTGCTTCATGGGCCCAATCTCAATCTCCTGGGGACGCGAGAACCATCCGTCTACGGACACCTGTCCCTCGGCGATATCGACAAGTCCATTGCTCAGCATGCCGGCACTTTGGGGATCGCCGTGCAGAGTAAACAGACCAATGTGGAAGGTGAACTGGTGACCTGGATCCAGAATGCCAAGGGCCATTTCGACGGCATTGTGCTGAATCCGGCCGCCTACACGCATTCAAGCATCGCGATTCGTGATGCGATTTCCGCCATCGCACTCCCGACGGTGGAAGTGCATCTTTCCAATGTGTATCAGCGAGAGGAGTTCCGCCACCGCTCCTTGATCGCAGGAGTCGCGCTCGGACAAATTTCAGGATTCGGCCCGACCGGTTATTTGCTGGCGATGGACGGTCTGGTAGCGCATCTCGAAAACAATCGTACGCCGTCGCGCTCGCGACCCGCACCGGACAGAAAAAAACCCGCGGCTTCGCGCCGTTGACCTTTGTCGTACCAAGGAGTGTTGTTGTGATTTCGACCACAGATTTTCGAAACGGCAGTCGTTTGATGGTAGAGGGGCAACCCTTCTACATTGTGGAATTTCAGCACGTCAAACCCGGTAAGGGTGGGGCATTCGTGCGGACCAAACTGAAAAGTTATCTCACGGGCAATGTGTTGGACCGAACCTTCCGTTCCGGCGAACGATTCGAGGATCCGGACCTCGAAGAATGCGACATGCAGTTTCTCTATGCCACCAATGACTCCTATACCTTCATGGATACGGCGACGTACGAACAATCGACCTACGAGAAGAGCCAGCTCGGGACGAATGCGGACCTCCTCAAAGAGAACATGATCGCCAAGATCCTTATTTATCAACATCGGCCGATTGCCGTCGTCCTGCCCAACTTTATTGAATTGAAAGTGGTTGACGGCGAACCCGGTGTGCGCGGTGATACGGCCTCCGGCGGCAGCAAGCCGGTCATCGTCGAAACCGGCGCGACGATCAAAGTTCCTCTTTATTTGGAAATCGGAGAGGTCATTCGCATCGACACCAGGACCCGTGAGTTTGTGGAGCGCGTTCGTTGAGTTCCTCACGCAAGCAAAGCGGGAAAGGGAAAGCCGTCGGTAAACCGATTGTGCTGCCGAGCGCATTCGCGCCTCGATCCCCCGGTTCGGAGACGCTGCTGTCGCCGGATCAAGCGGCCCAAATTCAACAACTGGCGGATTTGCTGAAGCGCAATCATCTGACGGAACTGGAAATCGAGCGCAGCGGAATGCGTATCCGCATCCGGCACGAGCCCATGGGCCGAATGGCGCCCGTTCAGACGGGAGAAACCGTCCTCAGCCAGGCGACCTCTACCGGCACGGCCCCGGCTGCCCAGGCGCATCCCTCGGCCGACACCGAAGGGCAAGTCACGATCACTTCTCCCATCGTCGGCACCTTCTATCGCTCCCCCTCGCCCGACGCGGATCCCTACGTAGAGGAGGGGGATTACGTAAGAAAGGGCCAGGTGTTGTGCATCGTCGAAGCGATGAAGCTCATGAACGAGATCGAATCCGAGGCCGACGGACGAATTACCAAGATTTTGGCGGAGAGCACCAAGCCGGTCGAATATGGACAACCTCTCTTCTTAGTTGACCCCAACGCCACGCCCTAACCGCCTGGTTCATGAGGGTTCCTGGTGAAACCGTTCGGGGACCGTTCCTCATGATGGTGACTGCAACGCGAATGGCGAACGCCGAGCGATGACGGAGCGCTCACCGGCCTCGCGCCGGACAGATTGAGAAATGACGATGATCAGGGGAGGGTCGGTGTGATCGACGCCGGAGCAGGTCGTGTTTAAGAAAGTCTTAGTCGCCAATCGCGGAGAGATCGCGCTCCGTGTCATCCGAGCCTGCAAAGAACTCGGCGTCAAAACCGTCGCCATTCACTCGGAAGCGGATGCAGCCAGCTTACATGTGCGGGCCGCGGATGAACATGTCTGCGTCGGCCCGCCGGAAGCCGCGCTGAGCTACCGCAACATACCCAATGTGTTGAGCGCTGCCGAGGTCACGGGAGCCGACGCCATCCATCCAGGCTACGGCTTTCTGTCCGAGAATGCGCACTTTGCGGAAGTTTGCGAATCGATCGGCGTGAAGTTTATCGGCCCCACGTCGGAAAACATCGCCTTGATGGGGGACAAATCGAAAGCGCGCGAGGTGGTGGCCAAGAGGGGGCTTCCGGTCACGCCCGGTAGTCCCGGGGAACTCCGCAGCGAGCAGGATGCCCTGGAGGCCGCCAAAACCATCGGTTTTCCCGTCATTATCAAAGCCTCGGCCGGAGGCGGAGGACGCGGCATGCGCGTCGTCAACAAACCCGAGGAGTTGGCGCGTGCGTTTCAAGCGGCGCAGGCAGAAGCCAAATCCACCTTCGGTCACGATGGAGTCTACCTCGAACGCTATTTTCTCGAACCACGGCATATCGAAGTACAGATCGTCGCCGATAACCGCGGCCATGTGGTGCATCTCGGGGAACGGGATTGTTCGATTCAACGCCGCCATCAAAAACTGGTGGAGGAGACGCCCTCGCCGGCCATCGATGAACGATTGCGTCGGGAAATCGGCCGTGTCGCGGTCGAAGCCGTCAAAGCCATTCGCTACTGCAATATCGGCACCGTGGAGTTCCTTCTCGATAAAGACCGCAACTTCTTCTTCATGGAAGTGAACACGCGCATTCAAGTCGAGCACCCCATCACGGAGATGGTCACCGGCATCGACCTCGTGAAGGAACAAATCCGGATCGCCTCAGGCATGACGCTTTCGTTCAAGCAGCCGGACATCAAACTCACGGGGCACAGCTTCGAGTGCCGCATCAATGCCGAAGATCCCGAAAAGTTCACTCCATGCCCGGGCCAGATCACGAAATATTCAGCTCCCGGAGGCTTCGGTGTCCGGGTCGATTCCGCGATGGAGCCGAACGCCGTCGTGGTGCCCTATTACGACTCGTTGATCGCCAAATTGATTACTCACGGGCGTGACCGCCAGGAGGCCATGGCCCGCATGCGGCGCGCATTGGATGAATTCGTGATTGAGGGCATCAAGACCACGATTCCGCTCCATCGGAAAATCTTCAACGATCCAGATTTTCAAAAAGGCCATGTCTCGACGACGTTCCTTGATCGATTTCTCGCCGGCCAAACCTCTTAACCCGCCAGGGCTCGACGGAGCGCGCCACGGTTCAGATCACCAAACAGCGATTTCTTGCGGGACTCTATCTCATCCTCGACCCCGCCGTGTCTGCAAACCGTCCGCTGCTCGATGTGCTCCGGGAAGCAGCCGGACATGGCGTTCGCCTCTTTCAATATCGGGACAAGCAGGCGACGATGAAGGACGCCTATCTTTGCGCGCGAGCCTTACGACAGGCAGCGGCAGAGACGGACTCGTTGTTCATCGTCAACGATCGCTGTGATTTAGCCCTGGCCGTCGATGCGGATGGGGTACATCTGGGACAGGAAGACCTCCCCATCGCCTACGCTCGACGACTGTTGGGGCCCGGCAAGATCATCGGATTGTCGACACATACCCAGGCGCAAGTCCAGGAGGCAGTCGGCGCGCAGCCCGACTATATCGGCTTTGGACCGATCTTCAGCACGTCAACGAAAACTGATCACGATCCGGTGGTGGGGCTGGAAGGATTGCGCGCGGCGCGCGCCCTGACCACACTCCCGCTGTTTGCCATCGGGGGCATCACCGCCGAGTCCTCTCCAATGATCATGGCGGCAGGAGCGAACGGCGTGGCCGTCATCTCCGCGATCCTCACAGCCCCTGATCTTGGATCGGCGATCCGGCGCTTCCAGCAGTCGCTCGCCACACCTGCTCGGCCAAATCCATAATCAAACGACTTCCAGCCAGCTCCTCAATTGTACCCGGCCAATCGTCGTCGAGCCGTACCTGATAGGGGAGCGGTCCCAACACAGGAACGTCGGCCGTGGCTTGCAGCAACGACACCGTTGAGGCAATCTGTTCTTGTTCAACGGAAGTGTTCGAAGGCGCGGTTTCATTTAACACCAGCGCCAGAACTGTGATGCCTTCGCGTCGGAGACATTCCAACGTGAGCAGCGCATGGTTGATCCCCCCCAATCCAGCCCGGCCCACCAGCAGAACCGAAAGGCCAAGCCGAACGATCAGGTCACGCATGGACCAATCCTGTCCCATCGGAACCAGTAACCCTCCGGCGCCTTCAACCACCATACATCCATGTCGCTCGGCCAGCTGCGCATAGGGCCGCAGAATACCTTGCATGGTTATGCAACGTCCTTCCGCGCCGGCTGCCGCGAAGGGAGCGAGCGGGACCCGGAATCGGTAGGGACAGACGAGATCGAGCGCATCCCGCGCACCGGCCGCAGCCATCAGACGACCGGCATCGGTCTGATCAGCCGACTCGGATTGCACGCCGGTTTCAACCGGTTTCATGACGCCCACCGAACAGCGCATGAGCACCAACTTGCGGGCAAGCGCGGACGACACGACGGTTTTGCCCACGCCGGTATCCGTACCGGTCACAAAGATTCCGTGACACATTCCCATGCTCTTTCCGTCACGCAGGCCGTGGAAAACTCTGTTCCGCTCTGCACAATCGACAAGTCAGGTATCTGGGACCACGAGTCAACATCCCAGCAGGATGCTCAAAATGACCGTCCAGCAAGGCCGCAAGGAGTGCGGCGACAGAAGCGTACCTTTACGGTAGGTCGCAAGGAGACAGACGACTGAGAACGACGCTGGCGCCTTTTTCAGCATCCGCTTAGAGAATCCGGCTATCCAAATTCCAGATTTGTCCCGAGAGGTCGGCGAGTTGTGCAAGCTGGCAGATGGTCCTGGCGACATCATCCAGATTAGACGTCCGTTCCAACACATGATGGCGAAGTTGCGACCCCATAGGGAAGGAATCCCCCGCCATTTCCGTCTGTTGCCAACCGGGACAAACCACATTGACGCGGATATTGTGCGGCCCCCATTCTCGCGCTGCGGTCTTCGCAAGGCCCGTAAGTCCGGCTTTGGAGGCGGCATAGGCGCCCTGTCCACTCGCCCCTTGTAAGCCCGCATAGGACCCGATCACCATGATGGATCCTCCTCCATGCGTCCTCATCACGTTCGCGGCGGCCTTCATGCAGTGATAGGTGCCGGTCAGGTTCGTGTCGATGGTCCGTTGCCAGGCTTCCTCAGGGCAGGTGACGACCAGCTGTCCGCCTGCAGCCCCGGCGTTACACAGCAAAACATCGAGCCGGGCGCGATGTTGCTCGATGGCC
>JAJONL010000226.1 GCA_021323395.1 Nitrospira sp. | reverse complement strand
CGGTCTCGCCGGCATTTGCGATCGCCATCAGATCATCTGCTTTGCCCTGGCCCTGTGGAACGGGAAAGACCCGATCTTGAAAGAACGAGTCTTCGGACTTACCGGCAACGAAGGCAATCACGGCGAGGATGTGAAGGAGTACTACTTCTACCTCGATTCGACGCCGACGCATTCCTATATGAAGTACCTGTACAAGTATCCGCAGGCAGCGTTCCCCTATACCAGGCTGGTCGAGGAGAATCGCCGCCGAGGGCGCCATGATCCGGAGTTCGAACTGATCGACAGAACTGATCGACAGCGGTGTCTTCGACGAGAACCGGTACTTCGACGTGTGCGTGGACTATGCCAAAACGACGCCGGAAGATCTGTGCATCCGTATTCAGGTCGTGAATCACGGGCCCGAGGAGGCTCAACTCACGCTGCTTCCGACCATCTGGTTTCGCAACACCTGGTCCTGGGGGACGGACATCCGGCGACCTCGTTTCAGGCAAGGGGAGTCGATCGATCACGTGAAAGTCATCGAGACGCAGCACGAGCATTATGGTCTGCGCCGGTTGCTCTGCGAAGGCGAGCCCACCCTGCTCTTTACAGAAAATGACACCAACAGCCGCCGTCTTTATGGCGATCAAACAGGCTCCCGGTACGTGAAGGACAGCTTTCACGACTATGTCGTGCAGGGTGAGAAGGAGGCGGTGAATCCGGATCATCTGGGCACCAAGGCTGCGGCTCAGTATGTGCTCACGCTCGCGCCCGGTGAAACACAGACCGTCCGCCTGCGATTGACCGATGATGGCCGGAGCCCGGGGTTCGCGGAGCAGGACTTCGAGGCTGTCTTTGCGGCGCGCATTCGTGAAGCGGACGAGTTCTACGACGGCCTTGCCCCGGCCCATCTGTCGGAAGACGCGCGCCGCATACAACGGCAGGCCTTTGCCGGACTGCTCTGGAGCAAACAGTTCTATCACTACGATGTGAATCGATGGCTCAAGGGCGATCCGGCAGGGCAGGCCTCCCCTCGTGAACGCCTCCACGGCCGGAACTCGGACTGGACGCACCTCTATAACGCCGATGTCATCTCGATGCCGGATAAGTGGGAGTATCCCTGGTATGCCGCCTGGGATCTCGCGTTTCATTGCATCCCGCTCGCGCTGGTGGACCCGACGTTCGCCAAGGAGCAACTCGTCCTCATGCTGCGCGAATGGTATATGCACCCCAACGGTCAGATTCCGGCCTATGAATGGGCATTCGGCGACGTGAATCCTCCGGTCCATGCCTGGGCGGCCTGGCGCATCTATAAGATCGACAAGAAGCGGAACGGCATCGGCGATCGGCGGTTTTTGGAGCGGGTGTTTCACAAACTGCTGTTGAATTTTACCTGGTGGGTGAATCGCAAAGACGCCGAGGGCAAGAACATCTTTCAAGGCGGGTTTCTCGGCCTCGATAACATCGGGGTATTCGACCGGAGCGCGCCGCTACCGACCGGCGGCCACATCGAACAGTCGGATGCGACCAGCTGGATGGGCATGTACTGTCTCAACATGCTGACGATCGCGCTGGAACTGGCCGGGGACAATCGCGCCTATGAAGACGTGGCCAGCAAATTCTTCGAACATTTCGTCTATATCTGTCGCGCCATGAATAACATCGGCGGTGAGAACATCGAGTTGTGGGATCGTGAGGACGGCTTCTTCTACGACGTACTGCATCTGCCGACCGGAGAAACCCAGCACATGAAGGTCCGGTCGATGGTAGGTCTGATTCCTCTCTTTGCGGTCGAGACACTCGATTCCGAACTCGTGGACAGTCTGCCGCGCTTCAAACACCGGATGCAGTGGTTCATCGAGAACCGGCCGGACTTTGCGCAGCATCTGGAAACGCAGTCCTGCGACGGAGGCGTGCGGCGCTTTCTCTCGCTTGTCGGCCGAGATCGCCTGAAATCCGTGTTGCGGTACATGCTGGATGAAGAGGAGTTCCTGTCTCTTTACGGCATCCGCGCGCTCTCGCGTTATCACCGCGATCATCCCTTTGTGATGTCGGTCATGGGCCGTGAGCATCGCGCGGAATACGAACCGGCGGAATCCGGCACAGGCTTGTTCGGAGGCAATTCGAATTGGCGCGGGCCGATCTGGTTCCCGGTCAATTATCTCTTGATCGAGTCGCTGCAAAAGTTCCACTACTTTCTCGGCGAGCAGTATCGGGTGGAATGTCCGACGGGGTCTGGCCGTCACTCCACGCTGGGGGACGTGGCGACCGAGATCTCTCGCCGGTTGATTTTGGGGGAACCCGTCGATTCCAAGACGATCCCCATTGGCGCCACCATGTCTTGTTCTACGAATATTTTCATGGGGACAATGGCGCCGGGATCGGGGCATGTCATCAAACGGGCTGGACGGGATTAGTGGCCAAGCTGATTCAGCAATCGGGGGAGTGAAGCAGCCGTCAGCTCTCACAATCAGCAAGCGCAGGCAACGGAGGCATTCTTTCAAAGGTTGAGAGCTACGGTAAAACAGGTTCTTGCGTGAGATTGAGCGGCGCGTCTTTCCCCCGCCCTCGTTGCACTGACTTGTCCTTCTTCTGCTGAGTCGATGGAGAAACCGTTTCCTTACACTAGCACTGATGTTGAGTTGTAAGGAGCGGGAAGAACCGAAGAGTTTTACCCAATATGATCACCACGTTACCGGCTCGTATCACTCTCCCCTGCAAAGAGGTCACCCGGTTGGCTTCTCAAGCTATGGATGGACCGCTGCCCTGGACGACCCGGCTCAGTCTCAGCCTCCATTATTCGATCTGTGACGCCTGCGCGCGGTACCGAGTTCAATTGCACACCATTCGGCAAACACTGCGCCGTTCGGGCGAGCCCTGCCGGCACGGCGAGGCTTCGTCGCCTTCTCCTGCAATCAAAACCCGTCTGACAGAAGCGTTCCGCGCTAGACACTAGTAGGGACCGCAGGGTATGTTCCCGCCTATTACGCTTA
>JAJONL010000107.1 GCA_021323395.1 Nitrospira sp. | reverse complement strand
CCCTCCCCCTCCCTCCTTGCCGCCGCCCCAGTCCGACTGATAAAAGAATAAGTTCCCCTGCCGCGATCCCAGGCGACATTTAGTCCCCTGCCTCGTTGGCACTGACAAACAACCTGAGAGAACCTCTATGTCGCTCCCGGCTGAACAATCTGCATCCGACGAGTTGCGCCGAGAGGTGCTACGACGACGTACGTTCGCCATCATTTCGCATCCAGACGCGGGAAAAACCACGCTGACTGAAAAGCTGCTGCTCTACGCGGGAGCCGTGCACTTGGCCGGAGCCGTGCAGGCACGTTCCAGCCAGCGGCAAGCCAAGTCGGACTGGATGGAGTTGGAGCAGGCGCGGGGAATTTCGATCACCTCGACCATGCTGCAGTTCGATTATCAGGGTGCGCGCATTAATCTCCTCGATACCCCCGGCCACCAGGATTTCAGCGAAGACACGTATCGCACGCTCATGGCGGTGGATAGTGCCGTCATGGTGTTGGACGGCGCCAAGGGCATCGAGCCTCAGACCAAGAAGCTGTTTGCCGTCTGCCGCAAGCGCAGCATCCCGATCCTGACATTCATCAACAAGATGGACCAGCCGGGACGCCACCCCTTCGACCTGCTCGATGAGATTGAGCGCACGCTGGGGATGACGGCGGTACCCTTTAATTGGCCAATCGGCGAGGGGTCAAGCTTTCAAGGCGTCTACGATTTCCACAACCGGCAGGTGCTGTTCTTCCAGCGAACGGCACACAACCAACGACGCGCCCCCATGACCGTCGAAACCTTTCCCAATCCGAAACTCGCAGACACACTGGGCGAGGCCTATGGTCCGCTGCAGGAGGAAATCGGCCTGTTATCCGGCGCCGGCACCTCGTTCGATCGGGACCGCTTTCTCTCGGGCGAATTGACCCCGGTATTCTTTGGGAGCGCGCTGACTAACTTCGGCGTGGGGCCCTTCCTCGACGCCTTTACCCAGCTGGCGCCGCCGCCCGGCCCCCGCCACACCGCTCAGGGAATGGTGCAGCCGACGGATGAGACATTTTCCGGGTTCGTATTCAAAATCCAGGCCAACATGGATCCGCAGCATCGCGATCGCATGGCCTTTCTCCGCATCTGTTCAGGCCGCTTCGAGAAAGACATGATGGTCTACCACGCTCGCTTAGGCCGCAAGATTCGCATGACACGCCCTCATCGGCTCTTCGGCCGCGACCGAGAAACCATCGATGAAGCCTACCCTGGCGACGTCGTGGGGTTGGTCAACCCCGGCCTGTTCACCATCGGCGATACGCTGACCTCAGACCCTTCGCTGACCTTCGATCCCATTCCGCACTTTGCGCCCGAATGTTTCGGCCTGTTGCGCACACAGGACATTTCCAAGCACAAGCAGTTTCAGAAGGGACTCAAGCAGTTGGAAGAGGAAGGGGTCATGCAGATCTTTTACTCGCCGGAGCAGGTGCGCCGCGAACCGGTCCTCGCCGCGGTGGGTGAACTGCAATTCGATGTGGTCGTCTCCCGCCTGGAATACGAATACGGCGTGAAGACCTCCGTCGAACGTCTACCCCATGTGCTGGCTCGATGGATCGTCGCTGCTCCGGCTACCATCGCAGCGGTCTATTGGCCGTCCGGCACCCTGCGGCTGGTCGATCAGCAAGGCCGTCCTGTCATGCTGTTCGCCACCGAACATCTCCTGGCCTATTGCATCAAATCTAATCCGTCCATACAGTTTATTCAGCGTGAAGAAGTGGACCGTGCGGGAAGCTAGCGCACTCCTCGGAAGGGTTCCACAGTCATTCGGATCAGCATCCCGTTAAAAGAGAGAGGCGCACGGTGCGGATATTGGTAACTGGAGCAACGGGATTTGTCGGCGCACACGTTGCTCGGGTTTTAGTAGACCAACAACACGACGTGTCAACGCTGGTCCGGTCGACGAGCGCTCTCGGTGCCTTGTCGGATCTTCGGGTTAAGACCATTCCGGGGGATCTCACTGATCGTTCATCGGTAGAACGCGCGGTACAGGGCATGGATCTGCTGTTCCATGTGGCGGCAGACTACCGCTTTTGGGTACCCGATCCTCAAGCCATGCATGATGTCAATGTCGGCGGCACTCGGCGGCTTTTGGAAGCAGCCTGTCAGGCTGGAGTCAAACGAATCGTGTATACATCGAGCGCCGTGACGGTACAATGTTCGGCCGGCCGTCTTGGGACAGAAACCGATTTCCTCGCGCCCGAGGCCGCTCGCAGTACGTACCAACGCACAAAAATTCTCGCGGAACAGGCTGTCTGGAAGCTGATCCGAGAGGGCGCGCCGATCACCATCGTGAATCCGTCGACTCCGATCGGCGCCCTGGACCGGCGCCCGACCCCGACCGGCCAATTCATCGTGGACTTTCTCAACGGCCGCCTCCCCGCGTTTCTGGAGGCCGCGTTTAATTGGATTGCCGTGAAGGATGTCGCGATCGGTCATTGGCTGGCCGCAACCCAGGGACGAATTGGCGAGCGGTACATTCTCGGGCACCAAAACCTGCCGTTCAGCGAATTCCTCGGATTGCTTGGACGGGTGAGCCGACGTCCCGCTCCTCGCATCAAGATCCCCTACCTTGTCGCCTTATGTGCCGGCGCCGGCGGAGAACTTGTGGCCAAGGTCACGGGACATGTCCCGCGCGCGTCTCTGGACGGGGTACGAATGGCGAAGCAACCGATGCGGTATGACAGTCGCAAAGCCGTCACAGAATTAGGTTTGCCCCAGACCTCGCTACAAGATGCACTCGCGGAAGCCGTGCGTTGGTTCACCGAGCAAGGTTATGTCAAACACCGGAGGAAGGCATGAGAATAGGACTCGTCGCTGAGGTGAAATGGGAAGTGCGAGAAGTCTGCCGGCGGCTGAAACTCGAATTGCTCGATGCACGCGACGAGATGTGGGGAGCGACCCACCACGGGCATACCATACGACTCTGCCTGTCGGGGATGGTACCCGCCATGGCCAAGCAGCGTGTGGATCGATTTCTGGACTCTCAAAAATTGGATCTGATGATTTGCTCGGGCCTTGCAGGGGCACTGAAACCCCATGTGCATATAGGCGAACTGATCGTTCAATCCGAAGATCCGCGCTTGATTGCCGTGGCCGAACGGGCATTGAAGCACCGAAACATCCCCTTCCATGTCGGCCCGTTGGTGACGGTCAGCCAGCCCGTGCTCACGCCCGCCGCGCGGCGCGCATTGGCCGCCACCACCCCGGCCATTGCCGTGGACATGGAAAGCCAAACGATTGCAAAGCTCTGCAAACAGCGGAATATTCCCTGCTTGGCGATGAAGGGCGTATCCGACGGGATCGACGACGATCTCTCCCCTATTCTCGGCGGGTTCGATATCATCAATATTCCTCGAATCGCCATGTGGGTCCTCATGAAACCTCAGACGTGGCCGTTGGCCGCACGCCTGGCCCGACATAGTTATCAATCTGCCAATAACCTGGGGCATGGTGTGTGGGCCACATTGGAAGGAATGGAGACTTCGTTACAGGTATAACCGGCTGGATCGGGATTGACGCGCCATCGATGTAAGCCGTATGTGCCATGTCATGAGCCGATTCCTTACGCAGATCTCAGGCCGTTGAAAAACCATTTCGCTGTCCCTGAAAAAAGTGATGCGTGAGTTGGGGGAGATTTTCAGAACGCCCGCAGGATGGTCAAAAAGGTCGTCCAGCGCGGCCGCAGCGATGCGAGGGGGCGAGGCCACATTCTTACCCGCCCACCCCGAGCCTGCCGGGAGGTTCACGACGCGCTGAATAAAGCGCGTCACGTGTGTGAACGCCGCCGAGATAGTGAGGCGGCAGTGTCTTGCGAGAACAAAGCTGGCGGACTTTTTTACCATCCCTGCTAGACGGAGATTCGACCGCCATGCTTTGCTATAGTGTCAGGTCTCAGCGATGACCACCGGGTTAGTCCATTGAGGGGCAAGAATAGATCGACTGCTACATTGTTATCCAGGTATGATATAAGGAGTCGGTATGCCACAGAGCCTCATCCTGGCTTGTGACTAGAAACAAACGACGATTACACCTCTCGCCGTCTTTAGCGCCTCAGGCTAACTCGGCCTAGGCTCCTTGCCCAATTTCTTTCATGTATCGATGCCGAGTCTCCGTTCCTATCGATAGCCGATAGAAAACTGACGGCCACGAAGAACGCATCAGGATGGCCTCCCGTTCTGCAATGACGAGGAGACGGGATCCAGGGCTCGATGAATCAAGACGATTCGGCCAGCCCTTGGCGGCGCCACTCAGATGAAACGACGAACATTCCGAGGAGAAGGACCATGCCGAAGGCACGAACCGCAAAGAACTGTTACTGCTGCGAAGCAGAGGATCGAATCAAAATGAGCTTCATGCTGTGCGGCCTGTGCCACCGGCATTTCTGCAGCGTCCATGGCGTCCCGGATCTGGAGCAATGCAACAAGTGCCTGGAGGCCAGCGAAGAGACGGAATAATCCTCACAGGATGCTGAAAAAGTCTGTCAGCGTCGTTCTCGCAAGACACTGCCGTCTCACCGTCTCGTCGGCGTCCACAGACGTGGCGCTCATTATTCTTCGCGCCGTGGACCTCGCTGCGGCCTTGCTGAACAGCCTTTTTGAGCATCCTGTGTTCGTGACATCGCTTCTCGCACCACCCTTGGGACGAACGATTCGTCAGGCGGTTTTCTTCCGCCGCTTCTGCTTGATGCCTACCATCACCGACACTCGGGCTTGCCGGGACAGGGCTTGATCGATCTTGCTTTCCCCATTGGTCGTCAGAATGACCAACCCCTTGTGGCCCTCGATGCGTTGCAACATATGGGCGGCTCCCGCATTGGCATAGTGGCTGGCGGCAGCCTTGCCCTTGCGCTGTGACCCGAACAGCGCATCCGCATCATCGAAGAACAAAATCGACCCGCTGCGTTCAGCTTCGTCGAACACGCGGTTGATATTTTTCTCCGTTTCGCCGACGTACCGGCTCACCACTGACGAGAGATTGACCTTCGTCAAATCCAGCTGCAACTCTTCCGCCACCAATTCGGCCGCCTTGTTGCGACGAAGCGGCGTGGAGCCGGACAGCACCACCACCGCGACCGAGGGCTGTTTGGCGCCTGTCGTTTTCGATCGGCGCACCGAACGCGCTTTTTTCGGTACAGGTTTCTTTGCTGTCGCCTTCTCCGCCATAGGATGCAGTTTTATTTTCTTTGCGGCCACAGGCATGCGCCGCTTCACCTTACGTTCAGCCATGGTTGTGTCCCTCCCCTTCAGTATCCTCTCGAGCTGCCGGCCGCGCGCCGGCCATGCTCAATCCACTTCCAACGTTCACCGCTTCCGGTCGAAGCCGGAATCCCGCCATTTCTCCAGTAAGGCGATCCGCCGCTCTAACTGTGAAATCGTGGCCTGATCGACTCTTCCGCCCGTCCGCTTGATCAATTCGGCGTTGAGGCGCCGATGATCCATTCCCGTCTTGCGCGCCACGACTCCCACCAGGTCCCGGTGTCGATCCCGCAGCTTCTCCTTCTGATCGTGGAGCGCCTCCGCCACTTCCATTTGACCTTTACCCTCCCCTGCCGGGTCACCTTCGTCCACTCCGATCAAGGCATCCAGCCTGGCCACGCCGTTCAAGGGGATATATTCTTTCAACGAGGTGGCAGCCGTACCGAAGAGCGTGCGCTGCACCGCGGGCATGATGTCCTCCAACACATGATCCCGTTCAACCTTGATGCGCTTCGCATAATGGACCAACGTCGCATCCTTCGGCAGATAGAGCCAGGCCCGTTGCGGTTTCGGAACCTTGTCCTGCATCCGCACAAACCGCCCGACCACCTGCCGAAAATACATCTCCGTCAACACATTGGTCGCATAGACGCCGACGCGGAGGCGCGGAATATCCACCCCTTCGCTCACCATATTCACCGCCACCAGCCACTGCTGCGTCTTATGTCGGGAAAAGGAGTCGATGGTCTTGGACGCGGAGGGATCGTCGGATACCGCCACCTGCGCGCGTATTCCCGTAATCTTCGTCACCAGCTCCGCCACCTGCCGGGCATGGCCTTGATTCATCGTCACGATGAGCCCACCCGCATCCGATTGCTCCTGTTTGCGCAACCGCTGCAGCTCGGCATGGGCATCGCGCAGCACCGGCTCAAGCCAGGTTTCCTGCAACAGCGCCGTCTTGAGGCGCTCCCGTTGGCGTTCAAAGGTCAACCCGTCTTCGAAGGTGGCCCGATGCTCGCGACCGTCGGAGAGCCAGGTCAGTTCACCCTCGTAACTGGGAAAGAGGATCGGCCGACAGACCCCGTCTTTGATCGAATGCGAATAGCCATAGGTGAAATCTGCCTGGCTTTCTCCGTCCTCGTACCGCACGAACGGAATCGGATTGTTGTCTGAACGAAAGGGTGTGCCGGACAGCGCCAGGCGAAAGACCGCTTCCGCGAAGGCCTCGCGCAGAGCCTTGCCCCAATCCTTGCCGTCCCCGGCGTGGTGCAGCTCGTCGAGAATGACCAAAGTTTTTCGGCTGCGGCAGGCTCGCCGAAATACCTCCGGCGCCAGACAGACTTGTTGATAGGTCACCACTGCGCCGTGATAGTCGCGCGCCTCGCAGGCCTGCTCATTCGAGAGGGCCGGATCCAGTTGAATACCGACCTGCCCCGCCGCCGAGGACCACTGCGTGCGCAGATGGTTCGTCGGGCAGATGACGAGCACCCGACCGGCCGAACGATCCGCCAGGTACTGATGGGCGATCCGTAGCGCGAAACGGGTCTTACCCGCCGCAGGCGTGGCCGTGACAAGATAGTCCAACGGCTTCTTGGCCGACAGGTCCGTGACGGCGCGGCTCTGCCAGTCGCGCAAGGTGGCTGCCCAGGGACGGATGGTCACTTGTTCCTCAATTCACATTCATCCTGCTGAATACCCATGCACGTCCCGTTTCTTGATTCGCAACGATCGACAACCAGACACAGATCCTGTGCAAAACACCACCTGAACGGATCTCAGCGGACAGAAGTCCGCCGACACATGATGACCTTCCATTTTGGCGGGAATGACTAGGAGACGCGCGGCGCATCCTCCGAGAGGGGCTGGGCGGACAACGGCGTAGCGATATGTTCGAGCGATCGACCCTCTGCTTTTACCCCTAACCACAACTCCACGACTGCGCCGATAAGCATCATTCCGGCTCCCAGCAAGTATCCGTAAAAGACACTCTCCGCTGAAGTTTCGATCAGCTTCCCGTATAACCAGGGCGCCAGGATCCCGGCTCCCTGCGCCACGACAAAAAAGAATGCGATCGCCATCGCGCGGATCTCCATCGGGAAGATCTCGCTGACGGTCAGATAGGCGGCGCTGGCGCCGGCGGATGCGAAAAAGAATACGGATGACCAGGCCACCATCTGGGTGACGGAGGTAAAGGCGCCCTGCCAAAAGAAATAGCCGGTGGCCGCCAACAAACCACCCGCGACGGCGTAGGTGAAGCTGATCATTTGCTTGCGGCCGATGGTATCGAAAAAGCGGCCCAGCAACAAGGGGCCCAGAAAGTTGCCAAAGGCGAACGGCAGAATATAGTAGCCGATGTCGTGACTGGGGACGGCGTAAAATTTCGTCAGTACGAAGGGATAGGTGAAGGAGATCGCATTGTACATGAATGATTGCGTCACCATCAGCACGATTCCCAATATCGTGCGACGGGGATAGGTGGAGAACAACTCCCGGGCGACCGTGGCGAGTGTCGCATGCGGGCGGGCATGGACGGTGATCGACCCTTCGGTCGCCGGCAGCGAAGTGACCTGTTCGTCGCGCATGATCCGCACTTCGATGCCATCCACGATCTCCTCCGCTTCTTTCATGTTCCCATGCGTCATGAGCCAACGCGGACTCTCCGGAATCACCCGCCGGACAAGGAGGATGCTCACGCCGAGCACCGCGCCGAAACCGAAGCAGAGGCGCCATCCCAAATATTCAGGAACCAACAGCGGATTCAACAATACAATCGCCAGCACCGCGCCGGCGGCGCTGCCGAGCCACCAGCTGCCGTTGATCGCCAGATCGGTATGGCCGCGCCGGCGTGCCGGAATCAGTTCATCGATGGCGGAGTTGATCGCCGCATATTCCCCCCCGATGCCGGCGCCGGTCAGGAAACGAAAAAACATGAAGCTCCAGAGATTCCAGGAGAATGCCGTCAACACGGTGGCCGCCAGGTACAGCAGAAGGGTGATCATGAACCACTTTTTCCGCCCCTGGCGATCAGTGAGGTAGGAGAAGACGATGGCGCCGAGGACCGATCCGGTCAGATAGGCGGATGCCGTGAGTCCCACTTCGGAAGCTGTGAGGTTCAGCGTGGTGCTCAGCGTGAGCACCGGACCGAGGGCTGCCACAATGGAGACCTCGAGTCCATCCAGAATCCAGGTGACTCCGAGGGCCGTGACCACCAGCCAATGCCAGCGCGACCAGGGCAGGCGGTCCATACGTTGTGGGATACTTGTCGTGACGGAAGTATCAGAGGCAGGCATTTGTCATCGTACCATTATCGAGCGCAGGTGTCGCATGCCTGCCGCCAGAAAGCCGGCCTGTTTGATTTCGACACGAACTTCGCAATCGGCCGCGCCAGTAAGAATCTCAATTAGGTCGTCCCGGACGCCCCCCCCGGATTTTTTCATGAGCTTGACGGGGCGCGTGAGGCCGCAACAAGCAGCGCCGGCAGGAATAAGACGATTACATCCTCCGGCTCTGGCTCACTCGCATGGGCGAGGAGTACCAGAGGTTGCATCGGGAGTTGATGAAGACAATCGATTGATACGTAGGATTTCCGCGATAAGGCGGAAGGAACGCGCGAAGCGGATTGAGCGCGGCGGCTTCAACAACGAGCGGGGC
This sequence comes from Nitrospira sp., assembly GCA_021323395.1. GTDB lineage: Bacteria > Nitrospirota > Nitrospiria > Nitrospirales > Nitrospiraceae > Nitrospira_A. Next base: position 2,900 of record JAJONL010000107.1, on the reverse strand, counting down.
CGGTATGTCCAAAACCTGTCCGCCGGCCTCCTCAATCTCTGTTTTCGAACAATCTCACCGCGACCTTCTGTCCCTTGATGCGCGTCCGCCCGAGCGCCTCAATAATCTGCGTGGCGGCTTCTTGCTGCACATCCACCAAGGAAAAACGTTCCTCGACTTCGATCGCGCCGATCAGACGGGAAGGCACACCCGCTTCATTCGCGATGGCGCCGACCAGATCGCCAGGCCTGATGCCGGCCGCTCGCCCCGCCCCGACATACACCCGCACGGTTCCGGCTGCCCGACCACCACGGCTCGGGCCGCCTCGCGAGGGACGCGCCCGATCTCCCTGTGAGCCGGCCGAGCCGTATGAAGGACGCGACGGACGATACGGTTCAGGCGCCCTACTCGACACCGCTGGAATCTCCTCTTCCTCTCGTTCTCCACCATACGAACGGTAGACCAACTTGATGGCCGCTGCGGCAATATCCGACGGGTCAGCCGATCCGGCCAGGGCCTGCGCGACCCGGCGAAAATCGTCCAACTCCCCGGCATCCAAAGTTTCTTGAATCGACGCCTTGGTTCGTTCCAGGCGTTTGGCCAGGAGGTCCCCCAGGGACGGGACCGGAGCAACCGTAATCTTAGCTTTCGTATGTTGTTCCACGCTGCGCAACAGCCGTTGCTCGCGCGGCTCGACGATGGTCATCGCCGCACCTTCCCGTCCGGCCCTTCCTGTCCGTCCAATACGATGGACATAGACCTCGAGCGACGACGGAAGGTCGTAATTGATCACATGGGAGACCGAGGGAATGTCCAGCCCGCGCGCGGCCACATCAGTGGCGACCAGCAGTTCGGTTTGGCCCGAGCGGAAGGCCTGCATGACACGATCCCGCTGCACCTGGCTCATGCCGCCATGGATCGCCTCCGCGCGATATCCCCGGCTGTTCAGGGCCGCCGTCACTTCGTCGACTTCCAGGCGCGTCCGGCAGAACACCAGGGCTGATTTGGGGGTGGCGATGTCCAGCACGCGCGCCAAGGCCGACACCTTATGCTGGCGCCCCACTACGTAGGCGATCTGCTGGACCCGCGGCGCCGTACCAGCCTTGACCGGCTCGCGCGCAATCGTCACATCGACCGGATTCTTCAAATGCCGGCGCGCAATGGAGGCGATCCGCGGCGGCATGGTCGCAGAAAATAAGGCGGTCTGCTTGCTCGCGGGTGTTTGTTCGAGTATGGCGTCCAGATCGTCCGCGAAGCCCATGTCGAGCATTTCGTCCGCCTCATCCAGCACGACAACTTGGAGATCGGCGAGTTTCAACGTCTTGCGACGAAGATGATCCAAAGCACGACCAGGCGTCGCCACGATGACTTCGACTCCACGCCGGAGCGCCTGCAGTTGCGGTCCCATGGCCTGACCTCCGTACAAGGCCAGCACAGCGATCCGCAGCTCCTTCCCGTAACGCTGCACCGCTTCACTCACCTGTACCGCCAATTCCCTGGTAGGTACCAGGACGAGGGCGGTGGGCCGGTTGCGGGGACCATGGGCAATGCGCTGCAACAACGGCAGGGCGAACGCCGCCGTTTTGCCTGTGCCGGTCGCGGCCTGGCCCAAGAGATCGCGTCCCTCCAGCAGCGGGGGGATTGCCTCGCGTTGAATCGGGGTGGGCTCCTCGTAACCCAAGGCTTCGAGGGTCGTGAGCAGCGAGGCTTCCAATCCGAGCGCGGCAAAGCCGGGAGAGAAGCCCTTCGCCGCCGGTTCCGTATGCGGATGTGTTGTGGTGTGTTTCATGAGGTGGGGTAGACCTTTCTTGGTGGAACTAGCAGGATGCTGAAAAAGTCCGCCAGCTTTGTTCTCGCATCGCTCAGAGGCTCAACGTACCGCAAGGGTACGCGTCGCCTCTTCGCTCGCTGCGGCCTCGCTGGACGACCTTTTTGAACATCCTGCAGGCTATTCCGGCACCTTGCCATACGTGAGACCGCAGCGCCATATTATGCACATACTGAGTTTTTCCGCAGCCTGCTAAGTTCTCATGGCGGCGGGCCACATCGATTCCAGCTCGGGAAATTTTTTCTTGTAATCGTTGTGGCTGGTCCGAATGACCCTGAGCGCCTCGTCTCGACCGTACATACTCGTGATCTCGACCTTGTGATGCGTCGACCCCGGCGCATGTTTGTAGGTCAGAAAATAATGCTGCAGCCGGTCGAGAAGCGTCATCGGGCAATCTTTGAGATCGGTATAGGTGCCATAGACCGCATCGTCCCGCATGACGGCAATAATTTTGTCGTCCGCCTCGCCGCCGTCCGCCATGCTCAGCCCGCCGATCGGAAGCGCCGTCAGTAAAATATCGCTGTGGGGAATCGTCTTCTCGGTCAGCACGCAGATATCGAGCGGATCGCCGTCGCCGATCATGTCGGGCCGGTTTGCGCGTTGCGCGAACAGCTTCGCCACGCCTTCACCGCAGTACGTCTGCGGGATGAGGCCGTAATACACCGGACAGAAATTCGAGAACCGTTGCGGCCGGTCTACCTTGAGAAATCCGCTGGCCTTGTCGACTTCCCCGTGCCAAGGATGCGCCTTGAACATGAGACTCATCAGTCGCTGCGCCGCGTCGATTTCCTTCTTACTCATCCTATGACATTCCCCCTATGGATCCCCTTCGGAGCTGACCGTCTGGCGATCACGCGATCCGGCAAGGCCTGAAATGATGGTACGTAATACCGATCGTGAAACAAGAGTTACGGGCTGGAGAAACAGATATTTTATAACACATAGCAGCAGAAGGAAAACAGCAGGTTCTCATGGGTGCTGGTTTCTAAGCCCGTTCGTCGGCATGAATTTCAGCGCTCAGGGGAGTATGCTGGGATGTTATCTGCCAATAAAGAGGTGACGTGGTATGGATTCCATAAAATATCTGCTCATC
>JAJONL010000225.1 GCA_021323395.1 Nitrospira sp. | reverse complement strand
GTGGTCGACATGGCGCATCTTCAAACTGATCGATGAGTGATGACCGACCTACGATGTGAAACAGCGTTCAGCGGGCGTGAGAAGCGGGCGACGGAACAGGCCAAGCCCGTTCCCAAGGCATTGCTTGTACCGGGCCGAAATTGCTGGCGTCTTGAAGCCGTGGAAAAGGCCGCCTTCCTCATCGACGGAGAAGCCTATTTCCGAGCCTTCCGCGATGTGGCGCTTCAGGCCACGCAATCCATCATGATCGTCGGCTGGGACCTCGATACCAGGACTGAATTGGTTCGAGACCCAGGAGCCGGATCCAATTTCCCCACGAGGCTGGGTGAATTTCTGATTGCCCTCTTGCGACGGAAGCGAAAGTTGCGGGTCTATGTGCTCAATTGGGATTTTGCGATGATCTACGCCTGGGAACGCGAATGGCTCCCGACCGCCCAACCGGGCTGGAGACACCATTGCTTTTGTGGGCGGGCTGGACCTCACGAAATCCAGATGGGATACGCGGGCGCATGCTTCCCAGGATGCGCGGCGGGTGGATGCCGACGGGAGCCCCTACGCTCCCTTCCATGATGTGCAGATGATGGTGTCGGGCGATGCGGCTGCCGCGTTGGGAGAATTGGCCAGGATCCGTTGGCGGAACGCGACCGGACGGCGACTGCCGCCGCCAGGGCCTCGACCGGTGGCGGAACTCTGGCCCCCTACAGTGGATTCTGATGTCGAGCAATGCTCCGTGGGCATCCTGCGGACCCAACCGGCCTACGAAGGGCAGGCTGAGAGCCGGGAAATCCAACAGGCGTACCTCGACGGCATCAAGGCTGCCCGTCAGTCCATTTACATCGAATCCCAGTATTTTACGGCCCATACGATCGGTCGCGCGCTTGCGGCACGGCTTTCCGAGCCCAACGGACCTGACGTAGTCCTGGTCCTGCGCCACAATTGCGATGGCTGGTTGGAACGGCAGACGATGAACGCATTGCGAGCCCGGCTGTTGAAAGACTTGCAACTGGCCGACCACTACGGCCGACTGCGTGTCTACGCTCCGACCGTTCTCGGGACGGGGGGAGCGGAAAAAATCAATGTGCATAGCAAAGTGCTCATCGTGGATGACGACTTTATCTGCCTGGGTTCCGCCAATGTGTCCAACCGCTCCATGGGGTTCGATACCGAGTGCACATCTCGGTGTCGGCGCCGAGGTGGTGGCCGGCGAATTGCGCCGCGCCGGTTCCCTGATCGGCGCCATCGAGGCCCTCCGCGGTGGAGAGCGCAGCTTGGAGGACGGTTGTTTCGACGATAGCGATGCGGCCGGTACGATGCTCCCGGAGAATTCACTCGCTGATCCGGAGCGTCCCATGGCGGCAGGGGATATTCTGGATGCAGGAATCCCTCATACGGAACGCGAATACCTCGGCCGACGTGTGCTTGTCGGAGTATCCCTTCTGACCGCCCTGGGGGTGATGGCGGCGGCGTGGCGGGGCCCGCAAGGGTTGTTGACGTTGCTGGCCGCATTCATGCTGGGGGGATTGTTCGCGATTCCCATTACGCTCTTGATCGTGGTCACCGTCATTGCGTTCGGCCCCTGGCTGGGGGCTCCCGTTGCGTTATCCGGAGCATTGCTGAGCGCCATGCTGCTGTTTGCGCTAGGACGGTCCTTGGGGCGGTACCGGGTGCAACAACTGGCCGGCCGCCGGCTCGCCCACCTGAGCCGGCGCCTTGCTGAGCGCGGCCTGTGGGCCATCCTCATGGTCAGGCTCCTGCCGATCGCTCCTTTTTCGATGGTGAATCTGGTAGCGGGGGCGACGCCTCTCTCTTTCGGGCATTTCGCCGCCGGGACTTTTTTGGGCATGGCTCCGGGGATTCTGGTGATGGCGGCGCTAGTGGACCGCCTGGAGGAAGCGGTGCTCAAACCGAGCGCCGGGGCGGTGGTGGTCCTCGGACTGCTCATCGCCGGCGCCTGGATGTCAGCCTGGTTTCTATCGCGTCGCCTGCTCGTCCGGCGGCCCTCCATCTCATCCTCATCAGTGAATCAACCGGCGCAGGGTACCACCTGAATTCCTTCGCGGAGGGTCCACCTCGATGCGCCTGCACGTGGCCTCTTACAATATTCATCGCGGGTTTGGACGGGACGGGCATTATGAGCCTGGACGCATTCTGCAAGTACTGAGGGTCCAAATCCTGCCTTGGTTGGCGGCCAGGACGAATATGACCGAAGTCGCGGGTCCGGTGCGCACAAGCCCGGAAGGAGAGTATGGGAATGCCTTACTGACCAGGCTTCCGGTGGAGAAGGTCAGACGATGGGATCTTTCTGTGGGAGCACATGAACCTCGAGGTGTGCTTGACGTCGATATGAACTGGAATGGCCGCTCCATCCAGGTATTGAATGCGCATCTCGGGCTCTGGCCCCTTGAGCGGACGCATCAAGTGCAACGTTTGCTTGAACTTCTTGATGTCACCAGACGAGAACTCACGGTTTTAATGGGTGATTTGAATGAATGGTGTCTGGGGGGAAAATCGCTGAGAAGCTTGCAGGGAGTCTTTGGACAGCCGTCGGCGCCGAAGACCTTTCCCGCTAGGTGGCCGCTGCTGGCCTTGGATCGAATCTGGATCGCGCCGGCACAGGCGCAGGGAAAGGTGCATGCGCATCACACGGCCATGAGCCTGACGGCGTCCGATCATTTGCCCGTCATGGCGGAAATCACTCTCGGAGACGAAAACAGGGGCGAACGTAGACGGTTTTAAACCTGCGCCACGACAGGCAGGCTGGAATGTTCAGGAAGTTCGATGGAATATTGTCCATGCCCCAGATAATTCAAACGGAGTTTTCCCGCGCGACTTAGCCGGTCTACTTCCGAAAAGACTTGGTTCCAGGTCAAGGTCGGGCAGGCCCGCACGAGCATGTCGAGGTCGCACTTTTGGACGCTCGAGAACACATCCAGAATTACGGCCGCTGCGTCGATGGTGGGACTGGAAAGCGCCCTGTCAGCGATCGAAGTCTGCGCGTTGGCCCTGCCTAAGGTGCTGAATTGCTCGGCGCAGACGGGGCAGTAGGTATGGGTCAGTCGATACTCACCGCTTGAAATATGGTGCGTCCTCAAAAACCCCTCTAATGTGTTCCATTCCTCCTGCTTCGCGGCTGGTTGCAGATGTTCACGCACTCGATTGCAGACACAGCATATGGGGATAACGATGGCGGCGTTCATGGTGGCCCCTCCCGTTGAGGTGAGCTGCAAGAAGTCCATAATAAGCGGATAGTAGGAAGATTGGATCAATCGGGGAACTAGGATCTACCCTAGTTTTCTCATAAGTAATGGTGCGGTCTCCCGAAAGCCATCATGGACTGATGGCTTTCGGGCTTAACCAACGGCTCGTTCGCTTAACGGTGGGACTCTGAGTCTTGTGCCGCCAATTGCTGGATCGTCGTCGCCGTCCCCATGTCCGATGCTTCGATCTTCACCTGGTCTCCGACCTTGAAGGCGCAACCTTCTTTGCTGCCCACGACAAAGCCGGATCCCTTTGCCACATCTTCATTGGCCTTGGGGTCGGTCGAGCCGACGACGTCCTTCATTTTGCTGGGGTCCTTCGAGAGGGCGCCCACTTCTTTCTGGGTTTCCTTGGGCATCACGACGGAACCGGAACTATGCCCCTGCTTGGCCTGTTCTTGCATGTGGGGAGTCGGCGGAATCTCCTGGTGCTCCTTCGCCCCTTCCCGGCTCGTGGACATCTGGGTGCCTTTCCCGCCGGCGCAAATCACGTTGGTATCCTTCGTGACCCGAAGACTGACATCTTGCCCCCGGTTTCCCTTGATGGAATATTCTTCGCCCTGAATGCGACTGATTTTTCCGATGATTGTTTCCGGCCCTCCCATGATGATATTTGACGAGCCTCCTGAACTCAATCCGACTCCCTGTTGGCCCTTTTCATCCGTGGTCTCTCCTTTGGCCGTCCCTCCGGCGGCCATCGCGGGACCACAGAGCGCGAGGAGCCCTGCGAAAGTGATAGCCGCTGATTTCGCGATCGGTATGTATGTCATGGCCTGCTCCTTCATTCGGATGGTGGTTCAACTGTGAGAAGATCGAGGCGGTTGCCGGGTCTTCTATCGCGCGTCTACTCATCATTTATACCGTAAGGAGGAGATGGACACATCTGGACAGAGCCCTAGTTTTATTTTAATGGGCGCAGGACAGAATGAATCGAGGGATGCATGAGGCGGGCATTCACGCTCGCGCCGAAGCCGACCAGACGCGCGCGAGTCGGGCAGCCTGATAGCCGGTCATGAGCCATGGTCGTCGCCGCCCGTAGGAAGCGTATACCGTTC
>JAJONL010000018.1 GCA_021323395.1 Nitrospira sp. | reverse complement strand
AGCATCTTGCGCGACAAGGCGCCGAGGAAGCCGCCCTCCATTTTACTTTCGATATCGATCGTCGGCGACGCGGCCACCATGGCGCCGGATTCGGCCTTCACCGTTTCGCCGTCCGCCAGATACACCCGCACCATCGGAAACGCGCCCGGATACAGAATCTCGCTCTTCATGATGCTACTGCCTCCTTCACCTAACAGGACCTAACTGCGTATCCATCCATACAACCGATGACTGGGCTCGGGACCTTCCTCCAAGTAACTCATCCGCATGCGGCCCACGTAGTCAGATGGCACCTGCTTGCGGACGGCGGCGACATCGACGCCGAATACCTTCGCGGCAGTCAGGCCAAAAATCTGTGCCTTCACCTCGCGTGTGAGAGGCAGGTATCCATGCTGTTCGATCAATTGATCCGGGATGTGAAACCGGCGAAAGGCCTCGATCTGCCACTGCGGGCTGCCCGACCAAATCGAATCCGTCCCCCACACGACATGCTCTACTCCGAAGGCTCCGATAATCTGTCCGAGCAGGTGAGCGCAAATCGCCGGATGGGTAGTCACGAGCTGTCCAAACGTGGAGCCGAGTTCCATGTAGATATTGTGGATAGCAGGTTCTGCTTGCTTCAACCGGCAGAACTCGGTCGTCCAAGGGATGGTCCTCGTCTTGGCAAAGGTCTCATCGATCGAGGCCGACGTCAGCAAGCCGGAGTGGTAGACCAGGAATTGGAGATCGGGAAAATCCTTGGCCGCCTTGATGAGATCGCGCGGGTGGTTGTACTCGGGCACCGGCCCAAGCGGAAGGCCCTTATGCACGCAGATGCGCGGGATGTTGAGTTTCCGTGCCTGCTCCAGCATGGGGTAGGCGATCTTCTCGTCGTCCATCCACCAGCCCTGCTCGAACCCCACCGGGCAGGAGCCCGTGTAACACTTCCAGGCATCCACCTTGAGCTGCTCGGCCTGCATGGCCATGAATTCCAAATCTTTGAGCCCCAACTGCGGCGTGGCCAACCCATGTGCCAGCATGCGCTGTGAGCCGGCCACGCGGTTGACCTCATCGCGAATATGCGCCATGTCTTTCGGAGGCACGACGGCCTCCTGGGGATAGGGCCCGGGTGGGGTACTGATCAAGCCGATGGATGTCTCGCTGTCCAAGAATATTTCTTTGATGAAGTTCTGCCAGGAAAGATCGTCGATCATGCCACGATCTGCCGAAAGTTTTGGATTCAACCCCGCCTCGCGGGTCCGGCGGCGAAGCGATAACAGAGCCTGCTTGGTCACCGCCCCCTTGCGATGCGCCTCGGCGCCGGCCGGATCATAATGGCTTCCAACATAATGTGTCTGCACATCAAAAATGAAATAGGGGTCTCCGAGACGTTCCGCGAATGCCGCCGTTTCAATCGCCTCGACATCCAGCACGTCAAAAAATCTTCCGAACACGGTATTCATCGCCAAGAGCGCCACCGCCATGCCTCCTGACGTACGCAAAAAGTCGCGTCTCGTGAGGCCTAAGGAAGCCGCTGAACGATCGGCGGCGGCGATGACGAGTCCCTCGACGCGAGCCTGCGCCGCTGTTTGGAGGTGTGGAGTAAATTCCTCATTCGACACCACTTGGGTGGGAATAGGTGAAAGCGAGACGGCTCCTCGCGTGAGGACCTTCCTACCATCGATATGTGTTGGTCGACCCATGATTCCTCTCCTGGAGTGGCCCGATTCTGTGGAATGTACCCACGTCTGTCAAGTCACGCTGAGCATGCGGCCATCCAGCGACAGCAGCGCGACGCCAATGATGTTTTTCTTTCTCAAGATCGGCCGCCGTTCAGCCGATACAGTCTCACTGAACGCCTCACTCCGTGAGGACGAACACGGCCTGTGGGCGTCCATCACCAGATCAAGAGCCTCCTTACCACAGGCGCCGAACCGGGAAAGACCCATGCGACGAGTCGTGATCGAAAAACTCACGCCGGGCATGATCTTAGCCAAACCCGTCACGAACGCAGGCGGGTTGGTGGTGCTTCCCGCCGGAGCCGAGCTCGATGACGCAACCCTCTCCCGACTTCAGCGCCTTGAGCTGGTCTCCGTATTTATCGAAGGCGAGGCCGGCGAAGCCGGCGGAAAAACTCTAGCCGAACTGGAAGCCGAACTCGACCATCGCTTCCGTCTGGTCAGTCACGATCCGGTTCAGCAGCAACTCCTTGAAGCCATTCGTCTCCACCTTCGAACCACCCATGGGGTGGGCGAGAGCCCAGGCCCGACACCGGTATCATGAGTTCCTCGGCCAAGGTTGATCTCCATCGACGGATCGAGCAAGTCGGCGAGCTGCCGACCTTGCCCCATGTCGTTCAAAAACTTGCCTCCATGATCGGTCTGCCTAACGTCTCGGCGGAAGAAATCGGCGCCCTGATCGAAAAGGATCAGGTCTTGTCCGCCAAAGTCCTGCGGCTGGCTAATTCGCCCTTTTACGGATTCCCCTCGCGCATTGCCTCGGTTGCCCATGCCGTGGTGGTCTTGGGATTGAACGTGGTCAAGGGCCTGACCCTCTGCGCCACCGCGTTCGACATGATGAAAAACGCCGGCATGAACGAACTCTGGCGTCACTCACTGGGCGTCGCCATCACCTCCCATATCCTCGGTACGAAAGCGGCGTTAAAAAATCCGGAAGAAGTCTTTGTCGCCGGCCTCCTGCACGACATCGGCAAAGTGGTGCTCTACGTCAAATGGCCGGATGTCGGCCGGCAAATTACGGCAGCGTCTCGCAAGACCGGTCGTTCATTGATAGAAACCGAACAGGACCTGTTCGACGTGACACACGCCGATGTGGGCGGCTGGCTCGCGACCGCCTGGCATCTTCCCACCAGCCTACGTGAACCGATTCTCTACCATCACAAACCGGCCGCAGCTCAGTATGCGCCGCTGCAAACGGCGATCGTGCACGTGGCCGATATTCTCGTAAAGGGCCTCGCCTGCGGCAATCCCGGCGACGAATTGGTACCGCCGCTTTCTCATCAGGCCTGGGAACTGGTTGGTCTGGACGAGCAGAGTCTGGCCCCATGCCTCGCGAAGGCCACGGAAGAATTCCAGACCATCGATGATTACCTATGAGCGGCTTTCCTCCCACCCGACGCATCCTGCTCCTTCACAACGACCCGGTTGAAATCGAGCGGTTGACCGCGGGCCTGAGTCGATCGGGATTCACGGTGGTGGCGGCAGATGCCAACCGCTTGGCCATGCACGAGCTGGTGCATGATCCACCCTGTTTAGTGTTGGCCGCAGAGGGGACGAATGGACGCTCGGCAGACACCCTCGCGCGAGAGTTGCGCGCCGATCCCTTCCTGGGACGGCTCCCGCTGATCATCCTGGTGCGGGATATTCGGATCAATGATTTGGATTGGGCGATGCTCGGCGTGGACGATTATATCGCAGTGCCCTACCGTCCTGACGAAGTCCCCCAGCGAGTGCGCCTCTGCCTCAGCCGGCTCGAACGGTCGTTGGACGCCAATCCCTTAACCAGGCTTCCCGGCAACAGCACGATTCTTCATGAGACCACCGCGCGTATAGACAGCCGAGCACCCTTTGCCCTGGCATATCTCGACCTCGACAACTTCAAGTCATTCAATGACCGTTACGGCTATGCCCGCGGCGATGAGGTCTTGGTGGTCGCCTGCCGGATCCTGACAACCGTCGTCAGCGAATTGGCCGGCACCGACGGATTTGTCGGCCATGTGGGTGGAGACGATTTTGTCTTCATGAGCGCCCCCGCCACGATTGAGGCCATCTGCCAAACCCTTATCAAGCGTTTTGATCTGGTGATCCCGGACTTTTACGATCCGGAAGATCGCCAGAAGGGATTCATCGATTCCGTCGATCGTCGCGGCAATCGCGAACGGTTTCCCATCATGAGCCTGTCCATCGCCGTGGTGACCAATGAACATCGCCCCATTTCACACCCGGGCGATGTCAGCAAGATCGCTTCGGAGCTGAAGAAAGTCGCCAAGAGCCGGCCAGGCAGCGTCTACGTAAAAGATCATCGTGGGTCGAACGCGCCGGGAGCAGCATCCGAACTCGGCTAACGCTCCTGTCCATGGGAGTGATGGTTGAAGGGAGACCGCTTGCCTCTACTCAGACCGCTGCTCAGGCGACGGTTCGGCCGGCGCCTGAGCAGCGCCAGTCTCGCCATGTTGGCGGCGAAACTCACGTCTGTATTCCCGCCGTTCTTCGGGCGACATACTCTGAAACTTTTCCCGCAACGCTTTGCGCTGGTCCGGCGGGAGGGACTTGAACCATTGCCGCGCATTCTTCACTGACTCGCGTTGTTCGGGCGGGAGGTTGCGATATTGTTGAAACCGTTCGCGCAATTGTTGTTGTTGTTCCGGCGGAAGCGTCCGCCATTGCTTGAAGCGCTGCTTCGCTTCTTGGCGCTCCTCAGGAGTCATTGTCCCCCATTGCTGAGCGCCGTTTCGTAATCGCTCCTGCTTGCGCGGCGGCACCTGATCCCAGGTTTCGCTGAAACGCTGCAAGAGTTGCTGCTCTCCGGGACTGAGCTGGCTCCAGGGAACCCCTGTGGCTTCACCTTGCGCCCAGGCGGAGAGCGCCCCGCATGCCAGCAGGATTATGCAAAGGCTCAACGCTCTCATGGACCGATCAGTGTTCCGCATCGGCTCGGCTGAAATTTCTGAACTCTCACTCGGATTAATGTCCTCGCCTGCTTGCCGGCGCCATTTCAGAATTTCGCAGCTCGGCTTTCGACTCTGGCGCGGTCTGAATGGAAGATTCGCCGCAAACTCCCAAGCAACAACGCCGCCTAACCCGTCGCGGCAGGGCCATCGGCCAGCCAGTCGTAGAATTCGAGATCTTCCGAGAGTTCAATGTTTTCGGACGACTGCATCAATTCAAGGTCCTCAAGCAACGGGAGATGCGGGTGATTCCCTCCGACGGATGGCCAAATCCACAGCGTGAGTGCTATGGCGACCACCGAGGCCAGAGCTATTCCGGCGGCCCACCGGAGACGAGACCGTCGGGACGAGACGGAATCCAAAACATTCAGTCGCGCGCGCTGTATCAGCAAGGTCTCGTTGCGATCAAGATCATGCACGCTCTCATCCAGAAGACGCTTCGCTGCGGCGGCTAAGGGATCCGATTGTGAATTCGACCATTCCCTCATGGCCAATGTTCTCCTAATCGTTTTCTCAGCACCTGTAATGCGCGGAAGAGATGTGTCTTGACGCTGCCCTCGGAGCAACCCATCGCCTGGGCCGTTTGCGCCACATCCAACTCCTCCCAGATGCGCAGAAGAAACGCTTGCTGCTGCCGCAATGGAAGGGAGCGCAATGCGACATCGAGTTCCGCGCAGGCGCGCTTGCGTTTCAAATCTTCATCCGGGGCGATCGCCGTTCGGTCTGGAACTTGCTCCAGCGGATCTTCTCGCCCTTCTTCATCGTGCGCGCGATGGAAAAATTCCCGCAGACGATTGCGCACCTTCGCCCGGCGGTACCAATCGCGAATGCGACTCTGCAGGATGCAGTGAAACAGCGGCCCCCAGTCCCCTTCCGTCCGATCACCATATTTTTGCACGAGCTTCAACATGGCATCCTGCACGATATCCAGCGCCTCGTCCTCATTCCCCGTGGCAATCTGAGCCATGCGGAATGCTCGCCGCTCAATCCCAGCCAAGAATTGATCCAATGCCCGGGTTCGATCCAGGGATCCCACCCTCTCACCCAGGCAAAAGCTGCCGGGTTGTCCATTTACACCGAGATGAGAATGCCCGCTCCTCATGGCCGCCTATCGCGTCAGCTTCAGATAGACACCGCTAGAGGGCTTTGAAATCAGCGGTATTCGTCCGATTCTCGATCCCGGCAGCCCTGAAATCAAGCGATTGCGCGCAAGATGCCTGTGCCATCCAGTGTGCTCGGGATTGCCTTCCTGGAAAGGGATTATCATGGCCTATGGTCATTCGAAGACGCCATCCATCTAACTTGCTCCAAATGGAAAACGCACCGGTGTTTTGTGGGTTGACTGAACAATCGAGCTCGTTTTCGACGCTGATGCGAAGGGTCAGCCAAGACAAAAAATTCGGATGGTTCCAGACGGGTCCACAGAGAGCAGGGAGGACGATACAGGCAGGCTACTTGCTATCAATCGTATCGGCCGGCCGTTTGCCACCGGCCAATGCGGTCGGGGGGATCTGCGCAACTACATCGAATCGCTCTTGAGCGTCATTGTCCTTCAGATCCCGTCCGACGCTGTAGAAGACTCCTTTTTTCATATTGACCAGCATCGGGTAGCCCGTAAAAGGGTCGTACAGACCCTGTCCGGCCTTGGCGACTCTGGTAAGCAAATTCTGCTCGTGCGGGGTCCGTCGGAGCCAGGCTTGCAAGGATGCCAGGCGCAGACGCGCGTCGGTTTCCAGGACCCGACCGGCAAACATCTCCCAAGTCGGGAGCGGCTCGATTCCGACGAGGCTCTCAATGGGATTCACGACGACATCGGCCAAACCATAGGGCGGGGTGCGTACGAATTGAGATGGTTTCGGCAGGTCGGCATACCGGCCTTCTGCTTCAGCCTTGGCCACGACCTCGTAATATTCTGCATAACCATTGAACCGCCGTTGCTTCGGCAGCGGCAGGACCGCGGCAAGCGACCCATAAATTGGACGGGCACCGGTCGAATCATGGCTCAAGGCCTCATCCAACGTCTTCGTGGCCAGCACGAATTGGCTCTGCATCGGCCAACGAATGGACTGCTCGGCTTGATCAAGCGGCCGCGCAAGCTTGGCGAGCCGACTGATCCATCGATCATCCAGATCAGGGCGCACCAACAGTCCACTGACGACTGCGATGTCGTCATTGAGAGCGTCAGCGGCCAGCATTTTGACCGGCATGGTTTTGGCTTGCCCCAAGACAGTTCGCCAGGCGGTGAGATCGGTCTCAACCCGCGCGACCCCCGCCTCGACATCTTGCGCAAACCCTTCCGCGACATAGAGTCGATGAGCATAGAGAATCACCCCACAATGTGGGCTGACCGGCTGTCCATAGCCCCAGTCTTCGAAGGGTTTGGAGAGCCACTGGCGGTACCGACCCATGGCCACCCCGGCCTGAGAAACCCAGGACTTCACCCCGGACGCCTGCACCCGCATCTGAGCCGCCGGATCCGGGGATTTCCAAAATTTCCCCGCTGCCTCAGCCGACGCCCCCTGTTGGCTGCCGGAACCATGGTCGCCACCCGTTAAACAGGTTTGGGTGACGGCCCGATCGGCCTCCTCGGCTCGTCGATCGATTCCGGCCTGGACCGGGTCCTGTGCCGGTGCGGCCCCGAAGCCAAGCAAGAGAAAATATCCGTTTTTTTGAGAGTCCTCCAACGAGTGTTGGGGCACCGAGGTCATGCTTCGATAGGCTGCTGTGGGCTGCTCTTCAAGAAGCAGCCACGTCAATGCGATGATGCCCAGACAGCCGGCGAGGAAGGCCACGGAGAGGCTGGACATCGCCACGACCAGAGCGATCATCAAGCGCGTCGTCGAGACTCCCGCACCGATGAGGGAGACTGCTGCTCGACTGACATGACGCCATACCTGTTCTATGACCGGCTTGCTCCGTGTAGGACGAGGGGCAGACTGCTCCGCTGGAGAGAGTGTGGAATTGATCGACCGATCGAGGGGGCGGTCCGCCAGACAAGGAGCGGCCTCTTGTTGTTCTATCGGTGGCGGAGCGACCGGAGATCCTGATTCACCAGTAACCGCAGCCGCAGGGCTGGCCTCGGTTGAGGCGGCATCTGCCGGCCTTCTCAGCCAGCGTGTCAGCAGATTTCCCGTCGAAGCGCTCAAGATAGGCTTTGACGAGGAGTCATCCCACAGAATGCGAGGACCCTTCTCTGTCGACGCCTCCGCGCCGGCCGTTGGTGCAGCCACTTGTGCATCAGCAGAAACAGCAACCGGAATTTCAAAATCGGCCGCCCGCGCCTTCGCTTCAGAAGCCGGCACGAATTCGACAGGAGTCAGGTTCAACTCGTCTGAATGATGGGCGACAGACGCAGCTGTGGATTGGACTTCACAGTCTTCCAACGGCGGGACTGTCGGCTCACTCCATACCTGTGCCTCCGGAACATCTGATTCACTCACTATATGTATCGAGGTAGCACCGCCCGCGAAATCAGTTGTGGATACGTGTCTCTGCGTCATCCGCGCCACGTTTTCAGAATGCGATGTCGGCTCATCACTTTCCGCTATCCGAACGGCCTCTGAAATTATCGCCATCGGCTCAGTCTGTGGGACGGACTGGTTGTCGAGCAAAGAAGGCGCAACCGAACGCACAGCCGCATCGACAACAGGCGCGGCAGTTATGAGGTCGGTGAGCTCAAGAGGGATAGGGAGGGAGGGAGGCTGCTCCAGGAGGAATGACGAGTTCGAAAGGACCCCGTCCCTCCGCAGCGACTGCTCCATGGTGAGATCGACGGCGGATGATCCTAGCGGCGGCTCGGATGGTGCCACCAGTTCCACCTCAAAGGGTTCGACCGGTTTAAGAGCCTCCGGTGGAATGTGAATTGGCGAGGGCTGTCCGGCTGGTTCGACAGACGCATCAGCAACGAGATTCCGAAAGTCCGGCATCGAAGTGGATTCACCGTCACGTATCACCTCGTCCGCGATGGGCGACAGCATGCCACGCAAATCACGTCCGGCCTCCGCAACCGGCATGACGACAGTGGAGTCTTGAGCCATGACGGCACCATGGGCTGCGACCGGCCCAAATTCCGGCTCCGGGTCCGGTCGGAGAATAGCCACGTCCTCGACTTCGATCTGCTCCCACGGCATTGGTGCTGAAAGTGGGGAGGAATTCTCAACCAGGCTCGCCAAGGTGTCCGACGCCGGAGGCGCGAGCGAACTCCACTCTGGCTCTGAGGAGGGTAGTTGTGGCGTCGCCGTCGAATCGTTCGCGTCCGGCACGGCGAGCGCGGTTGTCGGTTCGCGTTCTGCTGCCGGTGTGGGCGGAGGGAATGCGGGAGAGGATTGCATCGCGGTGACGGCCGCAAGAATATCTTCCCAGGAGAGCCCTAAGGAGGAGATAAATGAGGATTCCGATGTTGGAGATGAATCCGTCGCGGCCCCGGTATTCACCAGCACAGTCTCCGCGGCTGGTTCCGGGGCCTCCGCGTTCACTTCGTCAACCGATTCAGGCTCAGCTGTTGAAGACTGGGTTTCCGACATCTCCTCAACCTGGTCCCAAGGCATGGAGGCGGGGCTTACAGGCGGCTCTGTAATCGGATGAGCGCTGGCGGTCTTAAGCACCTCAATCGATGAAGACATGGGTTCAAGGTTCATCGGCACTGTGAGAGCGGCCCCGCCAGGCACGACGGAAAACCCTGGGTCAACTTCGATCGCCCCTGCACCGTCAACCTCGGGTGAGCGTGAAGTCGCCAGGTCGTAATCCTGCTGTAGGGGGAGTGAGGCCAAACCGGTCATCCTCTCCGGCATGGAGAGGCCGCTGCCTTCATCCGTCATCGTGAAGGGCGCAATTGGGGCTTCGGTGAGCGTGGGGACGGGAGCGTCGGCTTCTCCTGGTTCTGTCAGGTTCGCCCCATGTGTGTCTGTAAATTCAGTGGCCTTTTCAGGTGATCGCGCAGAAGCATTCTCTTCAACCTGATCCCAAGGCATAGGGACCGGGCTCGCCGGCTTGTCAGTGATCGGATGGCTGCTTGCTTCGGCCAGCACTTCGAATGTTGGTTTTGCGTCCGCGGCCGCTGTCGAAGCAGGCAGCGCTGAATCAAGCGCCGTCGCCTCGTTCTGAAATGCCGTCCGATCCAGCTCAAGGGCTGAGGTGTCTGCCAGGGAAGCCCTCCCCGGCAGCGGGCTATTCGACCAGGCAGGTGAATCACTCGCCGGAGCAGACGACGCCAAATCGGGTGTCTCACCTCTTTCTGAGGTCTCCGTAACGAACTCTGCCGAAGCGGGTGCCACCACTAGCTCATCCTTCGTTTCGCTCGGACCTACGGTGGTCGAAACTTCTTCCCCCGCTGATGCTACTGAGTCAGCCGGCGTGGACTCCATCTGCTCCCACGGCATGGCAACCGCGGCAATGGGGTCAACCGTCGATTCTGAAATAGGGATCGCGGGAGCAGTGACAGTTTCCACATCTCCCTCTGAGGGCTGAGGGAAACTCTGTACCACCTGGCCCGTGACGGTATCGAACATGGCCGCGAAGCGGAAGGCGACGGGGCTGCCCGGCGCAATGGAACGAATTCTTCCGAACAGCTCGCTGGCTCGGTGCGGGTGGTCTTTGTCCGGATCTTCCAGCAATACCTCCACTGCTTTACCGTACTCTGCCACCGCCGCCATGACATCTCCCTTTTCCTCATAGACATGCCCTAACATTTCCAAAAAGGGCACGCAGCGCGGTCCCGCAGTCAAATATTCCCGCAAAAGGGATTCTGCCAGCCAATAATCCTGCCGTTCCATCGCCTCGCGGGCCAGGGACTCGAACGCCGTTCTTGCGCTCATCAGGCTTCCCAAACGCAAGTGAAGGGTCGCAAAGAGACGCCGGGCTTCGGCATTGAGGGGATCGAGGGTAAGCAAATCCTTCAGCGCGGAGGAGGCCCGGCCGTACTTACCGGCGTTCATTTGTGTAATCGCGTCTTCGAGCAACGCCGACTTTTTGTTGTAGCCGAGGGTGCCCTTTTTCTGGATTTTTGGAGGAGATTTTTTATCCGATTTGAGGGGAGCTTTTTTATCGGATCGCACGGATAACCTTAAAATATTTCTGTGTTTTTACCATTGATGCTGTTTGACACAGATGTCGGGGGCGTTGATCTGCCAAGACTTGAACAATGGTGCAGGGCGTAACAAAATCAGAGATGAAAGCAAAAGAGATGCCTGCACGCTGCCAGCTTCCCCGTCCGGCTTCTCGGCCGGATGCGCGAACTTAAGACCCCAAGAGGATCCGAACATGAGCGCCACTGCCCTGCAGATCTGAGATCACCTTGTACCTATCCTTTTTCGGTATGACGAGGTCCGATCTTGATGGGGCACTCCTCTGTGTCAGGGCAGACACAAACTGAGACATCATTCACATTTCTGGTCGAATGGTAGGAATCTCCTCGCACGAGGTTTTACAGGCGAGGCAGCCGAGACAATGGGACCTAGGAGTCTGTCCGAGTAATCCTTCGTTGCGAGGCCGCAGGCTCGAAAAAACCGGAAGCGTATTCGCTGAAATACGTTGAGGATTTTTTCGGGCCGAGAACGACGCAGACTGCCGCAGATCATTTGCCGCAGTAGAATGGCATTACTCGGACAGACTCCTAGCGACAACGCCAGAATTCATAAGACAAGAGCCCCGAGGGACCTGTCTCAGCATTGTTTCGTCTGTGGAAGGCTGTTTTACCTACCAGCGAAACTTCCGTATAGTGCCGCGAGGCAGATGTACAAACCATGTCGCGGATAATCGTCTACAGCGACCTCGACGGATGCCTGCTCGACGCGGCCAGTTACTCCTTCGAGGCAGCGCACGTGGCCCTGTCAATGATTCGCAGACTCGGTGCCGCGCTCGTCTTAGTTTCAAGCAAGACGAGAGCGGAGATGGAGCCGCTGCGCGTCAGGCTGAGCCCTCTCCATCCCTTCATTGTGGAGAATGGCGGCGCTCTGTACGTGCCGAAAGGTTATTTCCCCTTTCCCATCAAGGACTCGATATCCAACGGAAACTATGACGTCCTCGCCATTGGGACGCCCTATCTCCTCCTGCGAGCGGCGCTGAAAGAAATCGGCCGGGATCTGGGTTATCGCCTGCAGGGGTTCGGAGATCTCTCCGTCGAGGAGGTGGCGCGGGTCACAGGGTTATCGGCCGCTGAGGCTTTGCTGGCGATGGAGCGGGAGTATGACGAACCTTTTGTGGTTGACGGACCTGAAATCGAATGGAATCGACTACAGAAGGCAGCCCAGGGGCGCGGGCTACAATGCACTCGGGGGGGACGGTTCTACCACTTGATGGGGTCGAACGATAAGGGGGTCGCGAGCCTGGTGTTAATGGAGTGCTACAGACGTCTCGCGCGAGAGGAGGGCGGCGGCGTGGTGACGATCGGACTCGGTGACAGCCTCAACGATCTCCCCATGCTGGCCTTGATGGACCATCCCATTCTCGTGCAGAAGCCTGACCGCTCCTACGATCCGGACGTGCAGCTTCCCCATCTCATCCGCGCCGTCGGAGTGGGACCAGTCGGATGGAATCGAAGCCTCACGGATCTCTTGCCGACTCTCTGACGGACGGCTGATTGACAGTCCCGCACCACCCTGAGCCAGCGCAATGATTGACGCACTACACCCCGGCCCTTGTTACAGTTACATTGGGGCGTCGACGACACTGAAGGCCGATGAGAATGCCTCCCGCGAGCCCGACCCCCACAGCCAGCGCCACAAGGCTGAGTAAAGAGCCATTGAACGTAAACGGATACTGACGGCGATGTGGATAGCGAGGAACCGACGCCTCCCCGCCTAACCAGCGGCGCGCCTTGGCCTCTGCCTCGACGTCCGAGATATGTTCATCCATGCAACATCCTTTTCCCTCTATTCTCGACTGCCCCATTGTTCCATTACAAATGGCGTAAATCATCGGGCGCCCCGTCTCGCGACCGGACGGAGAGGCCACGCTCCAGGTAATCTTTAGCCAAATCTTTCGCCCCCAGGCCAAAGGCGATTGCCCCCGCCAAGACGATTCCTCCGAGGGTGATACCGAAACCCACAACGACGATATTCTGAGCGATTCCCAGTTGCTCCAGCGCCATGGCGACTGCCAACAACTGAATGCCCCAACGGGAGCAGGTGGCCACGAGCCGTGCCGGCGGCAGCCCGGCATTCACTGCCGCGATCAGCACGGCCTGAGACACAAAATTCGACAGCAACCATCCCGCAATAAGGATGAGCCCGCCCGTCACGAGATGCGGGACGTATGCCAGGAATGATTTGGCAAAGTCATTGATCGGCTGGAGATTGAGCGCCCCTAATGCGGCCACCGTGGCGAAAATCATGACCAGCCAATAGGCGGCTTGTCCGACCAACCGTGAGGGATCGGTTTTGACGCCTCCGCGGAGCAGGGCACCCGTGACACCCAGGCGGTCGAAAAGCCGGTCTAATCCGACCACCCGCAGCAACCGCTCCAGCGCCTGGCTGGCCGTCCACGCCACCACCAATCCAGCAAAGAAAATGATCGACATCGCGAGCAAGCTGGGTAGGACCGCCAACACCTGTCTCGCCATCAACTCCAAAGGGTCCAGGAGACCTTTTTCAAAAAATTCTTTCATGCTTCCCTCCTCCAACCCCACCCTTCTGCCTTCAGACGGATCGAGTCGCGAGCCTCAGCCGGCATGGGGTTCATTCCACCGCGCCACCAAATAGGACTTATCCTTTTCAAAGGCCTGGCACAGGGCTTCGATGCGCCCTTCGGCTTCGCTCGACGTGAGTCCCTGCGTATCCAGCACAAACGAGGCGGTCCGCCCCAAATACAAGGGGGTGAAGGCCTTCAACACGTGATCGCGAGGCAGCACACGATTTCGGTAGGCGACCGCGGCATCATAGACCACTCGCGCCCAAAGGCTGTCGGGAATTCGGAACTCCTGCAAGGAACAGGTTCCCAAGACCCGCAGGCTTTGTCTGGTTCCTGGAGCCAAAATCTGGTCCCAGATCGCGCCCAAATCGCTCAAGCCTTGCCGAAACGTGGCGATCATGCGATCGACGTTCACGTTGACGGGCTCGACTCCCACCTCGTACTGAAATCCGAACAGTGGTACAGCATTCGATCCATCCGTTTTGGCCCACACGGCATAATGATCTTCCATCAGAGCGAACACCGCCCCAAGCACCTGCACCAACATGGCCGACAGATCGGCTGCGGGATCTTTGGGATTATGGATTTTTGCCCCCAGAAAACTTTG
The DNA here is from genome assembly GCA_021323395.1 of Nitrospira sp. GTDB lineage: Bacteria > Nitrospirota > Nitrospiria > Nitrospirales > Nitrospiraceae > Nitrospira_A. The sequence continues at coordinate 18,781 of JAJONL010000018.1, read as the reverse complement.
ACAGACGCGGGCCCCGCTCGCGATCGCTTCCGTCGTCATCCAAATGTCGATGCCGAACTTGGCGACTTCCGATTCCCACACATGTTTATCCAAATAGTGTTGGGCCAGGGGACCGGAAAAGCCGAAATCTCCGCCGATGGGCTGCCTGATTCGATGGCCATAGAGTGTTCGTGTCAGGGGATACACAATACTATTGGTAATGGTTCCATCATACTTGTGGCGTAAATAATAGGGCGCAACGTAGTCGAACCCCTGCTCGAACACCGGGCTCACCAGCAGTTCAATCCATTCCGGAGTAATGCTGCGCAAATCCGAATCCACCACCGCGCAGGCTTTCGCTTTCAAACGGCGAGCGATTTCAAAAATGGTTCGAAACGCGCTGCCCTTCCCCGGGATCCCGTGATAGGGGGTGATGATCTTATGGAGAGAACTCTGCTGATCGCCGATGAACAGTGTTTTGAGATCCACCACGGCTTGCGCCACCACGTCCTGCGTGCCATCCGTCGAACCGCCGTCGGAATTCACCAATACCGCGCGGGCTTGGGGGAAATATTTGGCCAAGCCGGCGCTGACGGCCCGGACGACATGCCCGATCGTTTCAACATTGTTGAAACTGGGAATACCGACCAGAATGTCCGTATGGGCAAATTGTTCGACTTGTGCTTCGGTGTCAGGCGTCAGCGGGGCGGTATGGATACCGTCAGAAACATTCGGAGCAGGCGTCATAAGTTCATTCTCGTGCGCCTCCGCCCTCGTGACCTGTTTATGACCTGAACAAACTGGATTGGCGAAAGGCTGGTGTGTGTCACACTATTTCTGAAGGTAAGAAAACATCATCTCGCATCATGATGTCAAGCAATCCCGACCTGAGGTCGCATTGACGTCGATGTGAATCCCGCCGCAATGGTCGAATTTGCAGATCAGAAGCTCAGCCGAGAGCGAGAGGGGAAGTGAGTGATCCGATCTAGCCGCCGTCGGAAATAACGATCTGTTCCTTCTGGTCAGTACTGAACGTGGGGGTCGTGCCGGCGTTGACGAAAGTGTTGAGTCGAAGCTGGTCGTCGGCATCCATCAGAATGGGCTCGACACCCAGTCGAGACTCATCCGCCCAGCGGATCGTCGCCAGCCTCACGGACAGGGGCTTCGGTTGTCCGGGAATATGCAGATGGAGCTGGAGCGAGTCACCGGCTTGCAACCCCTTGAGCCCCGTGCGGGACCATCCGGGGATTGAAAGATCCAACATCCGCCCATTCCACACCAATAGGCCGTCTTCGGATCGCGATCCCGTGCATTCCACAATAAAACGAGGACGATTCTGTTGTTCCATCCATTCCTCCAGACACACGCTCGGCAGAATATGAAAAACATCGGATAGCCCGATAGTCCACGAAAGTGGGGGTCGTGAGGTCCGGCTAGATATACGGATTGTGGCACACCACGACAGCGTGACGAAACCCTCGATCACCCTCAAGAGACAGGGGAGGGAAAGGCTAATAGGAAAAAAGCCGGAGACCAGTTGAATGGAGACGCAGCTTAGGCTACCCGGGAGGAGTCCGAAGCCTTGACCATTGACTCGACAAATTCTCGAATACGCGCCATCGCATGGGCATTCACATTGGCGATTTCAAGACCGAACTGGCGATCTTTGGTCCATTGCACGGTAACTCCCTCGATATCAATGGCCTTGGGCTGATCGGGCAAAAAGACGCGTAATGTCAGTTTCATACCCACCGTTACCGGCTTGTCCCCCTCGATTCGCCATCCGTTTACCGACAGGTCGCACACCTTACCCGTCCCAACCAGACCCTCTCCCAAATAGTAGAGGAAACAGCTGACGGGGACGCGAGAATGGGAACGTGAGGTGGGTGACTTGGCCATGGTTCACGACGAGGGTAATGGATCCAAACCGCTCAGCCTTGACTAGGGTCCAGTCTACCCATAGGGACGGAGATCGCAATGAATATTCTTTTTCCTACCGCACCGCGGGAAGAACAGGTCGAGACTCGTAGGAGAATAGGCCCGAAGAACAGATCGCGGCTATATGAGGGCGGTCACGAATTGTTCAAGCCGAGCATGCTCGTCGGCTTTGATGGAAGTGACCGTGATACCGAACTCTTGCCCGCGCGACCAGCGCACAGTCGCCCGATCGATGAATACCGTAGGATGCTGCCCTGGAAGAAAGACACACAGAGTGATCACCGTGCCTGGTTCAACTGGTTGCGTCCCATCGATACGCCATCCGTTGAGCGAGAGATTCCACGCAATGCCCGTTCCCTGGACCTCATCGCTCGAATAATAGACCGAACATTGAACGGCGAAACGACGAAAAGACCGCACCTGAAACGTGGTACTCACGGGTGCGCTTGAAGGATAGGACATCAACGAAGAAGCCTGATTGCCGCCGCTGGCCATATTCATTCCAGTAAGTTGCGACGCCGGGCATTGGGGTGAGTGACGGGTTTCGAACCCGCGACCTCCGGATCCACAATCCGGCGCTCTAACCAACTGAGCTACACCCACCACAAGGGCGCATCGAACGGACATCTTAGCAAACCCCGAAGAACAGCCGCAACCACCTCAGCCGTCCCGGCGCTTCGCTCAGGTCTGCGGAACCTTGGCACGCGCCCATCAATCGCGTCGGTTGTCGAAAGCGGCCTGCATTTCCGCCAGAATCTCGGCAGTCGCAACGGGAGGATCGTCGGCATCGCGAATCGGTCGTCCAATCACCAGGTAATCTGCGCCAGCCGCAATGGTTTGGGTCGGCGTCGTGACCCGCGCATGGTCATCGGTCCCTTTCCCTGCCGGCCTCACCCCGGGCGTGACGATGATGAGATCGCCCCCCACCTTGGCACGAATCGCCTGTGGCTCCTCTCCCGACGCGACTACACCGTCACAGCCAACCTCTGCGGCCAAGGCGGCCCGAGCCGTGACCAGATCCTGAACGGTCCGCTGAATCCCCATTTCCCGCAGGTCTTGCCCATCGAAGTTCGTGAGGACGGTGACTGCCAGTAGCTTGAGCTCGGATTGGCCACGCCCCTGCACTGCTGCGATCAAGGCTTTTCGATTCGCATGGACGGTCAAAAATGTCGCGCCCATGGCGGCAACGCGCGCTGTCGCGCGTCGGATGGTTTCCTCAATGTCGAGAAACTTAAGATCAAGAAACACGCGCTTCCCACGATCGACCAGTCTCTGTACCATATCCGGACCTGCCACCGTATACAATTCCAACCCGACCTTCACAAATCGAACCTGATCTCCCATCCGGTCGACCAGCGCTTCCGCCTCCGCTGCGGAAGGAACATCCAGCGCCACGATCAAACGATCTTTTGCATCAATCTGCGTCATCATACAAATGTCAGAGCCGCCTGGTTTTCCCGAAGACCCAGCTGACTCCTTCTGCCTCCTTGACCTCTCTTCTCATCCTATGCTACAAACTCAGGCTTTGAACGTAGGAGAACCCGTATGCCTGTTGTCCACAAATCAACGATTCGCCGTGCCCGTCAATCTGAGAAACGCCGGTTGCGCAATCGCGCCACGCTCAGTTCCGTCCGAAGTGTGCTTCGGAAGGTGCAGGAAGCGATCGCTGCCAAAAAGCCGGACGATGCGAAAGCCACACTGCGGGAAGCCACTGCTGCGCTGGGCAAAGCGGTCACCAAGGGAGTGCTGAAACCCAATACCGCCTCGCGCCGGGTGTCTCGTCTCACCGTGCGAGTCAACGCCATCACCGTTTCCACGTAACCGTCCTGATATTCGATACCGGCCTCGAACCTCCTTGGCTCGGGGCCGACGTCGTTCTTCTCGTCCGATCCGCCTGCTGCGCTTGTGTCGCCGGCTGACCACAGAGGCGAAACAAGAGGTCTTCCATCACTCGAAGAGGCGCGCTGCCACTGCCTCCTTTGAGTTTCGAGTCAGTCTCCATAAACCACTGGAAGGCCTGGACAAGTTGGGCATCGGAAAATTGATTCAGAAACCCTCGCACCCGAGCCAGATCCATCCGAAGACTTCGAGCGGCTTCGCCTTCCCGACCGCTTGACCTGACCTGCTCCTTTATTTTCCACAACCGGCGATACTGCCACACCAACGCCCCCAGAATCCGCAACGGGGCCTCTCCATTTTCGACATTCCTGGCAAGAATCCGCAAGGCCCGCCCATGGTCATGTACACCGATCGCGTTCATCAAATCGAACACCGATGCGCCGGGCTCGGTTCCTCGAAGCAGCTCCACATCCGCCGACTGCGCCATCCGGTCGGATGGCACATAGGCGGCGAGTTTCTCGAGTTCTCTCCGTATGGCATAGAGGGAGTCGTTCCCCGCCTCTTTGAGCAACTGCGACGCTTCCTCATGTATGCGTACACCCAAGACCGCCGCTTCCTGGCGAATCCAGGCCGAGAGCTGTACATCCCGCAACGGGGCGCAGGTCACAGTCATGGCTCGCTTGGTCAAAGCTTGTGTCCACTTGAGCCGGCCGTCTAGCTTCACGGCCGCAACGATCAACGTCGTCGTATCATTTGGAGCGGAGAGATAGGACAAGAGCTTCTCGCCCTCGCGCGCCGGCAGTTTCTCCACCGACTTATAGACAATGACGCGACGAGCGGCGAACACAGGAATTTCTGCCGCACAGGCCAGGACGTCCTCTATCTGTGACTCATCGCCGTGAAATACATCATAATTGAACCCGCTCTCCACCACTTCTCCCAACGCCGCCTCTTTAAGGACGGCAATGGATCGATCCCGCAAATAATCTTCTTCCCCGACGACGGCATAGAGGGGTAATACCCCGTCTCGCGCCAGTAACGGTGAGAGTTCCATACTCATGACCGCGGCACTCATGTGTACCTCCTCATTGAAGCACTATCGCGCCGTCGCGGGCGGGGCCGTGGTCGTACCGGCATCTGTTCTGGTGGGGCGCTTGAGAGCCTTGTCTAATTCACCGGTATCCTGAAACAGCAGGAACCGCGAGGCCAGATCTTCCGCGATGAACCGGCCCGCCTGTTCCAATGCCCGGTTTTGCAACACGCGGTTAAACTGCAGATCCTGCGTCAGGAAAAACTCCGAGGTGCCTTTGGAAACCTGGGTCCAGACGACTTTTTTTGTCTTCGCCTCCTCGATCCTGACGCTCACCAGCATTTCCACTCGACTTTCAAACGTCGTGTTCAGATCGAAGCTCAACGTCGGCAGAGAAATCTGGATGATTTGCCCGGATAAAAAGAGGTCGGCCCCCCCTGAGGTCCCGACAATTTCCGTGCCCGCGCCGGACGAAAACTCACGCCGCAGGTAATTGGCCAGCTTGATCTCGAGATTCGCTTCATAGGTCGTATTGGCAATGGGGAGAATCGCCAGACGCGGCGCCTGGGGCCGCTTAGTCTCCGACTCGGGCGCGCCGCCGATCGTAGGGCCGGCGCCTTGCACTCGAAACTGGTACCCGCACGAGGATGCATTCATCGCCAACAGGCACCCCATCACGGATATCACGCACAATGAGAGCCTCCGTCCCGCTACTTGTCCTGTGGCCCTAGGTCCTGCTCCTGCACGCACGGCATCACACCACGAAATTGATCAACTTCTTCTCAACATAGATGACCTTCTTCGGCTCTTTCCCCTGCAGCCATTCCGCAACTTCCTTCCGGGCCAGGGGCTCCAAGGAATCGCGCGAAGTCCCGGCGTCGATGTCCACCTTCGCCCGCAGTTTGCCATTCACCTGAATTGGGATGGTCAATCGGTCACTGACGACTAAGGCCGGATCGAACTCCGGCCAGGGCTGCTGGCCGGCGCTTGGTTTTTGCCCAAGATATTCCCATAGTTCTTCACTCAGGTGTGGCGCAAACGGCAGGAGCAACAAGATAAACGGCTCCAACATCCGCCGCGGACGCTGCTCCAACTTGGTCATCTCGTTGGTGAACACCATCATCTGAGCAATGGCCGTATTGAATCGCAGGGCCTCGATATCGTCGGTGACCTTCTTGATCGTGAAGTGAAGCAATCGCTGCTGTTCCGACGTGGGCTCTGAGTCAGTCACCGCCGGGCTCAACGTGCCGTCCTCACTGATCATCAGCCGCCAGACGCGGTCCAGAAACCGCGTAATGCCTTCGACGCCGCGGCTGCTCCAAGGCTTCATCGATTCCAGAGGACCCATGAACATTTCATAGAGCCGTACGGCATCGGCGCCGAACTGATCGATCATCTCGTCCGGATTCACGACATTGCCGCGCGACTTGGACATCTTCTGATTGTCTTCCCCCAGCACAATGCCCTGATGCACCAATTTCTTGAAGGGTTCAGGCGTACTGACCACCCCCGCATCGAACAATACCTTGTGCCAGAACCGGCTATAAAGCAGATGCAGTACCGCATGTTCGCTGCCCCCGATATAGAGATCGACCGGCATCCAGTACCGTTCCTTTTCCGGATCGACCATCTGCCGGGCATTCTTTGGATCGATGAATCGCAGATAGTACCAGCAGGAGCCGGCCCACTGGGGCATGGTATTGGTCTCGCGCCGCGCTGGTTTGCCGCTCGCAGGATCAGTCGTTTCCAACCATTCCTCTAGATTGGCTAATGGGCTCTCGCCGCTTCCGGACGGTTTGAAGTTCTTCGTCTCCGGCAATACGAGGGGCAGCTGTTCCTCCGGCAGCGGACGGGGCTCATCATCGACCCACAGGATTGGAAAGGGTTCGCCCCAATAGCGTTGCCGCGCAAAGAGCCAGTCACGCAGTTTGTAGTTAATCGTCTTTTTGCCCTTGCCCTTGGTTTCAAGCCAGACCGTCATTTTAGGAATGGCCTCGCTGGGTAACAGCCCATCGAGAGTAAACGACTTATCAAGGGTGGTGGAATTGACGAGACGACCTCGATCGGTCGCCGTAAACGCTGCTTGTTCAATCTGCCCACCTTGAATCACTTCGCGAATCGGCAAGTGGTATTGTCGGGCAAAGGCCCAGTCGCGCTCGTCATGGGCCGGCACCGCCATAATGGCTCCGGTTCCGTAACTCATGAGGACGTAATCGGCAATCCAAATCGGCAGGCGTTCCTGATTCACGGGGTTGATGACATAGCCGCCGGTGAAGACGCCGGTCTTCACCTTGTCCAATTCCTGGCGCTGCAAATCGCTCTTGCGGGTGGCCGCGTCGCGATACGCCAATACTTGCGCCCGCTGCGACGGAGTCGTCACCACTTCCACAAGCGGATGTTCGGGCGCAATGACCATGTAGGTGGCGCCGAACAGCGTATCGGGACGCGTCGTGAACACCCGCAGGTTGCCGGTCGCGTCGGCCAGAACAAAGTCGACTTCAGCGCCGATCGATCGGCCGATCCAGTTTTTCTGCATCTCCAGGGTGCTCGCCGGCCATTCGACTAATTTCAGGTCCTCGAGCAGTCGCTCCGCATAGGCGGTAATCTTCAACACCCATTGCTTCATCGGCTTGCGAATGACATCGAACCCGCCGACTTCGCTTTTGCCGTCCACGATCTCCTCGTTGGCCAACACCGTCCCCAACGCGGGACACCAATTGACCGGCACCTCGGCCACATAGGCCAAGCCTCGCTCGAAGAGCTTGAGAAAAATCCACTGCGTCCAACGATAATAGTCCTGATCGGTCGTGCTGAGCTCTCGATCCCAATCGTAGGACAGTCCCACCCGCTTCATCTGGCGTTTGAAAGTCGCAATGTTTTGGGCGGTGGTGAGGGCTGGATGCACGCCGGTCTTTACTGCATATTGCTCCGCCGGCAACCCGAATGCGTCCCAGCCCATGGGATGCAATACATTGAAGCCCCGCATGCGTTTATAGCGGGACACGATGTCCGTGGCGGTGTACCCTTCCAGATGCCCGACATGCAGACCCGAGCCGGAGGGGTAGGGAAACATGTCGAGACAGTAGAACTTCGGCCTGGAAAGATTGTCCATGGTCCGAAACGAACGGTGTGTTTCCCAATAGGCCTGCCACTTCGATTCGAGGGCCTGGTGATCGTAACTTTTGCTCATGGTGCTGTATGAAGACGCGTCGCGACGGTTTGCGGTCATTAAAGAACGGACGACTCTAGCATACGCCGCCCGGAGCGACAAGGATGCGGCGGACAGGACCGACTGGTCCGACGGGGCATCGCTCCTCCGACAGGGCATCGCTCCCTTGATCATGCTGCTCCGTTCCTGTTGAAATACCCTGCCGGATAGGCCGGCGAAGTCGAGCAAATTTCCCTCATGTATGCGACGTATATTTTTCCGCGACTCATGGATTGGATACTACGCGGCGAACGCTTCCAGCACGAGCGGCAGCGCCTGCTCACTCCGGCCGAAGGGGTCGTGCTGGAGATCGGCTTCGGGACCGGACTCAATCTGCCGCACTATCCGCGAACGGTCACGGCACTCCACGCGGTCGATTCCTCATCTATGTTGCCGGATAGAGTGGCCAGTCGGACGGCACAAGCGCCGTTCCCCGTCCACATCCAGCATCTCAGCGCGGAGCGATTACCATATGACAATGCAATGTTCGACTACGTCGTGAGCACCTTTACCCTTTGCACGATTCCCGAACCGATCTTGGCGCTCCGTGAAGTGCGGCGGGTCATGAAGCCAGAGGGTCACTTCCTCTTTCTTGAGCATGGCCGCAGCGATGTTTCCAAAATCGCCGGATGGCAGGACCGACTCAATCCCTTTCAGAACTGGTTGGGCTGCGGATGCAATCTCAATCGACGCATCGACCGATTGGTGAGGGACTCCGGCCTGTATCTGGAATCTATGGATCGATATGTCCTCCCGGGCGTACCGAGAATCGGCGGAGAAATATACAGGGGTCTGGCCGCCCGCAACGAAATCGGCCTGCCTTCCAAACCTGCGGGCTGGGCCTCATCGTAACGATCCGCGCTTTCGTTCACTTGTGCCGACTCCTTCGATGCTCGCGCTTTTCCGACTGTTCTTGCAGGCCGGGAACCGGCTTCATTCTGTAGCCGTTCCCGCCCGTGGAGGTGGCGAGGAATTGCGCGACCTGCTCAATCCTGTCCAGTGAGCAGACGTCCAGTGGATTCGGCTAACGGGGCAGGATGGCCTGGAAATTTTCAATGGAGGCAAATCGCGTCGAGGGGATTGCAGAAGCCTGAGAGCTCGACTTTGAGCGGTGGAATATTCGACCGATCCCGAAGTGGTGGGCCGCCGCCAGGCATTGCTCATCGTCATCGATATAGAGCGCTCGCGCCGGGTCAAACCCAACCAGCTGCCGGCAGCTGGGCCAATACTCCGATCGCATCTTGAGCCATCCGACTTCGAACGCGTCTACGATGCGGTCGACTTGACGGTCCAACCCCGTCTTCGCCGTTTTGACCTCCACCCCGGCACGATGGGCATTCGTCAAGATCGTGACCCGTTTGCCCAGTCGGCGCAGGGCCAGCAAGAATTCTTCGGCATCAGGCAAAAACCCGATCATGTGATCCAGTTCACGATGCATCGCCACCACGTCCATGTCCACTCGTTCCGTCCAGTAATGTAGATCGGTCCAGGCCAACTCCCCTTCCACCGATCGGTACATCGACATCAACCGATCCCGCGCCTCGCCAAAGGGCAACGCATGCTTCACCGCATACCGTCTCGGTAATTCTTCCTCGAAAAAAAAATTGTCGAAATGGCGATCGAGCAGGGTGCCGTCCATGTCGAGCAACACATCGTCGATTTGACTCCAATCGACGGCCTGAGGGGTTAAGTCTGAGCGAGATTGCATCATGACGGCAGTATAACGGAGGCTCTTGGCCAAGACGAGTCATTGTGTTCACTGAAATCCCTATGCTACCGTCTTCCACGATGTCACGCGCCAAATCAGCCCATGGTCCTGTCGCGCCGCTGTTCACGCTTGAAGGCGGTCGCCTGCCGGTTATCGCCCTCATCGGACGGCCCAACGTCGGCAAGTCGACCCTGTTCAATCGTATTCTCGGAACCCGGGCCGCAATCGTCGACGATGTGCCGGGCGTGACCAGGGACCGCAACTACGCCGATACGTCCTATCGCAACCGCCGCTTCCGACTGGTTGATACCGGTGGACTCGACCCCACGGCTCATGATGGCATGCTGAGCCTGATCCGCCAGCAGTCCCAACTGGCCATCGCCGAGGCGGATATCCTCGTGCTCGTCCTGGACGGCCGAGCCGGGCTCACGCCACCCGATGAAGAGGTCGTGCGGACGCTGCGCGGTACCGACAAACCGGTCTTTTTTGTGATTAATAAGATCGACACGCCGAAGGCCGATCCGCTCATTGCCGATTTCTATCGCCTGGGCCAGGACCAACTCTACCCGCTGTCGGCCGAACATGGCATCGGCGTCGCGGAATTATTGGACGACATGTTCGCCCACATGGCTGAGCCGCCGGACGAAGAAACCCATGCCGACATTCCGCGCATCGCCATCGTCGGGCGTCCGAACGTCGGCAAATCAACGTTGGTGAATTCCGTCCTGGGCGAAGCGCGCGTCGTAGTCAGTGACGTGCCTGGCACAACCCGTGACCCGGTGGATTCGGTCGCGACCTTCAAGGACCGGCAATATGTGCTGACCGATACGGCCGGGATTCGCCGCCGCGGTCGCGTCGAGCGTGGCATCGAAGGATACAGCGTTGCCCGGTCCTTGCGCGCGATCGGCCGTTCGGATGTGGCAGTTCTTCTGCTGGACGCAGAAGAGGGTGTCACCGAACAGGACACCAAGATCGCCGGCCTCGTCCTCAAGCAGGGACGCGCCTGCATCCTGGTCGTCAACAAATGGGACCTCAAGACCGATGATGTGGGCGCCCGGGAGGCATACAAAGAAAATCTGGAGCGTCGATTTCCCTTTCTCGCCTGGGCGCCGGTGCTGTTCATTTCGGCGCTGGAACCGGACTTTCTCCGCGGCTTGTTCGCCTTGATCGACCAGGTCTCTTTTTCATTCTGCAAGCGAATTCCGACCGGCACGCTGAACCAGTTCTTCCAATCGCTCCTCGAGGCACACCCTTTGCCCGTCAGGAAGGGGAAACCGACCAAGGCGAGCAAATCGGCCTTCATCACGCAGGTGGCAACCAGGCCACCGGCCTTCGCTCTCTTCGTGGGACATCCCGATGATATGACCCCAGCTTATCTCCGTTTTCTTGAGAACCAAATCAGGAAAGAATATCGTTTTTCAGGCACGCCCATCCGGCTCATGGTCCGCAAAAAATGAAGCCGTTTCGGCGGAGAGCGCTGTCCGACAAGTTCCGACAGGGACGGTTCGAGATTCCCGATCAAGGCTCGACGCCGGCAGTCATGCATAGTCCTCATATTTCACCGTGATCTGGTTCTTTGCCGCTGTCCTTCCACAGTCAACTCTTTTCCGATGAGCCGTGGTTCCTAACAGGCTGCGGAAAAACTCGATTTTTGCATAATACGCCGCGTATCAGCTCACGTGGCATGCCGTATCGGAATAGCGCGCAGGATGCGCAAAAAGGCCGTCCAGCTAAAGCTCGGAAGGCCTTTCAACTTGACTCACCCCAGTCAGCATGTTATTCGCACAGGAGATTATGTTGCGACCCGCCTTGGCCGGCAAGATCCGCCCCGACCGAAGCAGACCGTCCACGTCACGACGTGGGCGATGTCGCGCGAACTCAGTCCGGATGTCGCTGGGAATGACATGATTAACATAGCCATGTGTTATCGGTTGCCCTTGCGACCGGCTATCTGGAGCCTGCTGCTCTCATTGGCCGCTCTCACCCCTTCCACGTGGGCAGAGAACAACCCTCCGGCTGTGGAACCCGCTTCGGCCCCAGAACCGAGTGAATCGATCGCGCCTCCAGAATCAGTCATGCCGGAAACAGTGGAACCGATTGCCGTCCCTCTGTCTCCTTCCGTGCAACTCTCCGGCTCCATCTGGAGATCAAAACCGGGCATAGTGTTTTTACAAACTCCCATCGGTCCACTATCGCTCAGTTCAAAAACGACGCTTCGCGATATCCGCAGCTCTCAAAAGATCACGCTGTGGATCCACGGATCGACCACGGTCATTGATATTCGCGAGAAGGGGGCCGGCACCCTCGTTCATCGCTATGTCACCGCGCTGCCCAATTTTACGTCTCCCGAAAAGAACTCCGTGACCGTCTGGACCCCGGACGGCGATCAAGCGTTGGCACTCGGAGCGTTTGAAACCAAAATTGCGGGGCGACCGGACCATCTTCCCTTCACGGTGGAAATCGATCGATCGGGCGTTATCCGCGGCCTCCATGACGTGCAGTTTGATCTTCAAGTGAATCAAATTCCTCGATCGGCATCCCAACTTCACCTGCTGTTGAACGGAACCGTCTCGAAGTTGAAAGCCAACTATGTGTTCCTGAAGACCCCCTTGGGGATCGTTACCGTGAGCGGGAAAACTGGCGTGCGGAACGCCAAGGTCGGGCAGGAAATGTCGGTGTGGGTGCAGGAACAACACGTGGCGATCGATCTCTACCACGAAGGCCTCTCGTCCCCATCGCGTCGGTTTCTGTCGGGGCCCCTGACCTACGCGTCGGATGACCATAATCGGCTCGTCATGCAGACGCCCGAAGGCGAACAATCCATCGCTTTGACTCAGCGGCCCGCCGCCCTCGCGGCGTTGAAAGAAGGCTGGCCGATTACCATTGAGCTCGATCAGCAGGGGGGAGTTGTCGATATTCGCCGTATCAACTGACGCTTCGGGCTTAGCCCCACCGCCGGCACCCTTCGCTTGACAGAGTACGACGTCGCCCGTAGACTCGCCCCCGCCTATGATTCCACAGAAGAAAAGCCGTCGAAGGAGCGTCGACGGCCCCTCTCCTTCCACCTCTACGCCCGAGTCGTTCGATCAGCTCTACCGCGACCACGTCGATATCATGTACCGGTTCGCTTATCGTCTGTGCGGGGAAGTTGAAACGGCCAAAGACCTGGTTCAAGAAACGTTCCTGAACGCCTATCGTGCCTATGACCGTTTTCGCGGAGATGCGCAGGTGTCGACCTGGCTCTACGCCATTGCGTCCCATGCATGTTTTCGCATGCGCCGGAAACGAAAGGGTGAACCGGATCGCGAATTATCCTTGGAAGAGTTTGTGCCGACGTCGGAGGGCGAGTTCGCCCTGCAGATTCCGATGGAGGGCCTCAGCCCTCAAGAAGCCTTGGAGAATAAGGAGCTACGCCAAGATCTCGATCGCGCCATCGCTAAGTTGCCGTCCAAATACCGCATGGTGCTGGTGCTCCGGGATATGGAAGGGTTAAGCGCCAAAGAAGTGGGCAGCATTTTGGAGTTGAATGAACGGGCCATCAAATCCCGGCTTCATCGAGCCCGGCTCTTCGTCAGAAAAGAACTCAGCGCCAGAGGGCTTGCGGGAGATTTGAACCGGAACACTCACACCCGTCTCAAATAGTTTGGTATAGTCAAGAAGAACCGTCATGGCCGATCGAGTACGCACATATCCAGGCACCCGCAAGCCCACCCCTCACCAGGGTCACGGAAAAAGAAATTGTGTCAAGATTCTGGAACGGCTGTCGGCCTATTTGGATGACGAGCTTTCCCGCGACGTGTGCCAGGAAATTCGCGCCCACCTCGGTGACTGCCCGAACTGCGAAATTTTTCTCGATTCGCTCCGCCACACCGTGCAGCTCTGCCGGCAAAGACCGTCACCCTCACTCTCCGCCAAAGACCGGGCGGCTCTCAGGCGCCAGATTTTAAAAGTCGTGGCGTCCGTCTAACCGTCTCTCCTTGCCTCACACGATGATGCCGGCGCTGACACGCTCACCAATCTCCGACAAGCGTTGTTCTCCAGTCGGAAGGCCCTCCAACCCGGCGCGAAACGCGCCGATCTCTGGACCGCCTCTCCTGTTCGTCTTCCTGGTTTGCAGCGGGATTGGACTCGTCTTGGCTCAAACCAGCGAGGAGCCCGATCGCGGCCAAAGCATCTATCGCCAACATTGTATGGACTGCCACGGCGCGAGCGGCAGGGGTGACGGTATCAAAGCGCCGTTCCTATCGCCAAGACCGGGGAATCTGATCTCGGCCGCCACCTCGGCCAAGACGGACAAAGAACTGCTGCGCACCATCGCGCAAGGCAAATCACATACGGCCATGCCGGCCTGGCAAGAGGTACTGTCCACCGAAGAGCAACTGGCCGTGCTCCAATACATTCGCTCCTTGGTTCGGTTTACCCGCCCACCGGCCCCACTTGTCGGCCCTCCCTAAACTCGTTCCCTGCGCTCCCGCCTCTTTCGTCTGAAAAGAGCCCCGTGGTACAGTGGTTTTCTTTTATTGTTACCGGAGGTCGTTCGCATGAACCGCGGGAACCTGCTCCACCGACGACACACGAGTGCTATTGTCATCCTGGCCGGCCTTTTGTTTTTGTGGACCGGAGCCGGCGAGCCGGTGCTGGCTGCCGGCGGGAAGAAACAATCTGCCGCCGCCGCACCGAAAGGCACCCCGGCCGTTCAAACGGCCCTGCGCTATGCCGAGGCCGTCGCCCACGGCGATCGGGTGACCGCCGGCCAGTTGGACTTTGCCTGCCAGTATCGCTTCATCACCGCCTCGACGGCGAAGATCAAACGATTCGCTCCAGCCGGTGATCCGTCCTACGAGTCGTGCTGGCAGACGCTGACCGAGGCGCATGCCCCGATGCTCACACGAACCGACACCGTCATGGATATCATCTGGCCGAGCACCGGACCCTTGGTGTTCTTTGGAGATGATCTGCCGAGGGCCCCGGCCTCCGCGTTCGTCATGGATCTCCTGGGGACCTCTCCTCCCGGCACCGGCCTTCAGGTCACGGCAGTCAACAGCCGGGCGATTCCAGCCGGTTCCTTCAGGTTCACCACCAATGGCAAGGTGCTGAGCGCTCCTACGACGCTGGTTCGGCTATCCGTCCAGTATCACGACCCGCTCACCTCGCCGGTCACCTATGCGGCAGGCAATGTCAAATGGACCAACCCGATCAAACGTCCGCGCCGTTCGCTCAAGTCCGTCACCACCCAATGGGTCGTCTTCACCGGACTGAAACAACATGGCTTCCCCGGTGACGCCGCAGTTTTCAATCTGCCCGTTACGCCACAACCCGACGCGCCAGGGATGGTCGCGGACAAAATTCCTTTCGCCACAGAGACCAGCCGAGCCCTGCCCGACTCATTGCGTTGGTGGGAGGCCGACGATCAGCCTGGCACCTTGACGGCCGCTGCAGCGCGCGCCGCCAGCTTCCCCGACCTGCGCGACCGGGTGGCCTTGCTCAATCGCGTGCTGCTCATCGATCCCAAACAACCCGACGCCCTCACCGTGTTGACGCGCCATCTCTACAGCGTGCTCCTGCACGAGGGACGCAATAGCCACCAGCTGAACGTCAAGAACCCATCCCTGGGCATCGTGGTGGATGAGTTCTATTGGAATATCTATGCGCAGGGGGCCCGCATAGACCTTTCCAACAGCATGGAAATGGGCGGCCTTTCACAACCGACGCCCGCCGATTTTCTCTATCGACTGATCCCGGCCCTTCAAACCCTCGTGAGCATCAGGCCGGAACAGCTCGACAACCGTTTTCGCCTCGGGGTGGCGTACCGCTGGAACAACGATCAAATCCCCATGGTTCAGACGTTTGAAGCGTTGGTGAACGACATCCCGGACAACCGGAAGACTCCGAAGGCCGAAGCCCTGCTGCAACTGGCCTGGTCGCGCATCAACAAAGTCTCGTGGAACCGGATTTTGCATGACCCGGAAACACCTCAGGCCTATGCCGATGCCGAGGCCTCCTTGGCTCTCGCCGAACTCCCCCTCGATAAATTTTTGGCCGAGTATACGCTCGCCTACAGCATGATCTTCTTACCGAATTACGGGGACAAACCGAAGATGCTGCAACATCTCACCGAGGCCAAACGCTGGTTTGATGAAGTGCCGGGCAATACGGAGGAGGTGTGGCGGTATTTCTTAAAAACCGAGTTGCTCCATGCCGTGCTCGACGCCGACCCGATGTTCAAACCAATCCTCGCCACCATTGCAGAGCCTCACGCCTGAAGCGACGAAGGCGGGACCCGGCAAGGCGCCGCGGTCCCGCCTCTTCGCCGCAGCATCGATCCTGCCTTCAATCTTGTGCCCTGGCTCCTAATGGCCTGCTATGTCAATCTGACCGGTTGCTCGATCTTCGGCGGGAGTTCTCAACCTCTCATGGTGAATTCCGATCCTCCGGGCGCCAACGTCCTCATCAATGGCATCTCCACCGGAACGACGCCCTTGCAGCATCAGGTGTCTCGCCGAGGCGATCTCACCCTGGAAGTATACAAAGCAGGCTATACAAGCCAAGTGCGGTCGACCTCCAGAAAACTCAGCAGTCTCGGTATCGTCGATGTCGTCGGTGGGGCGATCTTTTTACTACCGCTCCTTGGCCTGATCGCCCCAGGCGCCTGGGAACAGGACCCTGCGGTCTTTAACCTGACACTCGAACCAGAGGCGAACCGGCCTGCCGGCGCACGGTGAGCGGGCCGGAGATGTGGGAATTGACCCTCTTAATGCGATAAGGATCAGCCATCATGATCGACGTCCAAGCCTATGCCGCAATGAACGCCACGACTCCGCTCACCCCATTCACCTGCTCACGCCGGGAGGTCGGACGACAGGATATTCTCATCGACATTCATTATTGCGGCGTATGCCATTCCGATGTGCATCAGGCGCGGGATGAATGGGGTGGTTCACTCTTCCCCATGGTGCCGGGACATGAAATTGTCGGCAGGATCGAAAAGGTCGGCGCCTCGGTCAAACAATTTAAAGTCGGTCACATGGTAGGAGTCGGCTGTTTTGTCGATTCGTGCCGGACCTGCCCTGCCTGCAAGAAAGGCCTGGAGCAATATTGCGAGGGCCATCTGAGCTTCACGTACAACGGCACAGAACGCGACGGCCTCACTCCCACCTATGGCGGCTATTCCACCAAGATCGTGGTCGATCAGCGTTACGTCGTCCGAATTCCAAAACGTCTGCGTCCGGAGGAAGCGGCGCCGCTCCTGTGCGCCGGCATTACGACCTACTCCCCCTTGCGACATTGGCGCGTGGGAAAGAAACACCGACTCGCCGTGGTCGGGCTCGGAGGCTTGGGTCATATGGCCATCAAGATCGGCGCGGCACTCGGCGCACAGGTCACGGTCCTGAGCCACTCCGACAGAAAACAAGCCGACGCCAAACGGCTCGGGGCACGGGAGTTTTACGCCACTTCGCAACCGGACACCTTCACGACCCTTGCCAAGCGATTCGATTTCATACTGGACACGGTCTCGGCGCCGCATGATTTAGACGCCTATCTCGAATTGCTCAAGACCGACGGTACGATGATATTGGTCGGCGCTCCTGACAAGCCCGCTCAGCTGGGAGCGTTTCCCTTGATCCTCAAGCGGCGGCGGCTGGTGGGTTCTCTGATCGGTGGTATTAAGGAGACGCAGGAGATGCTCGACTTCTGCGGTAAACATAAGTTCGGGGCGGACGTCGAAGTCATTCCCATCCAACGGATCAACGATGCCTACGACCGGCTCGTCCGCGGCGATGTGCGCTACCGCTTCGTCATCGATATGGCGTCGATGAAATAGAGGAGCGCCAGGCATTCTGTTGCAGGCCATCGAGCGGATAGAGGCGCCAGGCTAGGTGAGGGCGAGGTTCACCCTGCATGTGAATGGTGAGCAACTGAAGCGATGCCTGTCTGCTATACCCGACATACGGCGACTGGGGAGGACTCGATGCCGGCCGGGCGGCTGTGTAGCCGCCCGGCCGCGGGAGACTACTTGGCGGTTATATGCTGCTCGGTCAGCTTGATCGGTTCTACAAAGGGCATGAGCGCCAGCGTCTTGGCTTCATTACTCACCTTCAAGAGCGCGATGGCGCCACGAAGGGCATCAGTCAAGGAATGCGTGACGATCGGATACACGCCCTCATCCTCTCCCACCACCATATCGAGAACGGCGGCTCCAGCAGGCGGGATCAACTGCGTTTGAACTCCCCGCGTGTGGTTCGCAGGATTCCCGCTCTCCCAGACATCGCTCCAAATTTCGGCAATCGGATGGACGGCCGACACATTGTTGGGTCCGGCATTGACGAAATAGAAGCGAACACGTTCCCCTGGTCGAGCCTCTAAAAATTCTCCTCCCGCTTTGCTATGCACAGGATCGTAGCGGAACACCGAACCGTTGAAGACGACGTGCTGATACTTCCGGTCAAACATGGCATCCACATCATCCGGATCCTTGAAGAGTTCACTCTGCACCAGCACGTACTCACGATCGGCTTTCGGCATGGCCATCGGATCCTTGGGATCGACGATGATGGCTCCCATCATCCCACGCGCAATGTGCTGGATCATGGGTGAGGCCCCGCAGTGGTAGGCGAAAATGCCCGGCCATTGGGCCTTGAATCGATATTGAAGCGATTCGCCCGGGCGAACCTCCTTGTAATGCTCCAGGAAATTGGCTTTCGCGGCATGAAAGTCCATCGAATGGGGCCGGCCATTGGTTTCTGGATTCGTGAGTGAAAAGAGAACCTCATCTCCCTCCTGCACACGAATGACTGGACCGGGGAATTGGCCGTTGAAGGTCCACGCGTCATATGTATGGCCTTCGCCGTCGATGACGAGTTTGGTTTCGACGGCTGTCATGGTCACCTCGACGACCTTTGCGAAGGCTGAATCGACCTGCTGCACCCCCACGCCATAGATAGAAGCCAATCCAAGGATGGTTGAAATCAACGATTGACGAGTCAAGATATTGCGTACTGGCATTTGTTAGGGCTCCTCTATGTGATTAATGAATCGGTCCGCAGTGCATTGAGCACTGCGCAGAGGATACCCATCCAGC
>JAJONL010000106.1 GCA_021323395.1 Nitrospira sp. | reverse complement strand
GAGTTTTTCCGCAGCCTGCTAGAGGCTCCGGCTGTCGATCCACGTTACCCGTCCCGTCCGACGCTTCACTTCGTTGTACATATGCGCCGTGCCGCCCGGACCATCACCACCGCCCCCATTCCATATACAGATGAAGCGCACTTTGTCGATGCCGTAGGACAGGGCGGTATAGAGCAGCCACAGATTGCAGCGTTCGAACGGACCCACATCTTTCGGTGGCGGGCCGAGTTCGTCGGGCATGATACGAGGGACTTCTGTGAGGCCGGCCTTGAGCCGGTAGAAACGGTCGCGCCACTTATCGCCGTCGGCAGAGGGAAGGATCGAGCGATCGATGAAGGCCGGCTCTTGGAGCGGCAAGAGCAATTGTAACCGCACATTTCGTTGCCGGCAGGCTTCGAGAAACAGCAGGTCCCCGCCGCTGGCTCCTTGAGCGATGGCGAGATCTTCCGGTCCGGCGCCCAGCTGATCCAACGCCTCGGCGGTTTTCTGGGCCGCGGCCGATTCCTTCTCCGCTGGAAAACGCTTGGTAGGGCGGTTCGGCGCGTCGATCATGTGGCCGCTAAACAGGATCACCTGGCGCGGTTGCCAGTCTTCAGGCTTGGCCAGCTTCTGTATTGCGCGGTCGAAGACGGCGATGCCGGCCTCGACGGTCTCCGAACGGAAGCCCAGGTCCTTGAGCAACTGCAGCTGGGCGCGACTGGAATTGAGCGCAAACCAGTCCTTGTCATTGTTCGCAAGGGCTTCCCTATAGGCTGCCTTTGTCGCATCCGGCTGGCCGACCAGCACTTCCAAGTCACCGAGCGTCATGTTGGACCAGAACAGCTGCTGTTCGTCCGGTTCGTATTCGGCGGCAAATCGCAAGGCCCCGGTCATGCTGTTCATTTCCCGATCGTAGCGTGGATCGTCGATGAGGTGACGATGAAGATGCATCAAGGTGAGCGCATTGATACCGGAGTAGTAGTGACTGGGATGGCGGCGATAGGCGGTGCTTCCTCGGCGGCTTCCTGGCGCCATTCCGCTGCAGTCTTGCCGGACCGGCGCCAGGCGGCAACCCAGGCATCCTTATCGACCCGACCAAGCAATGCCCACGTTTCCGGGTCTTGTGGGCACAGCTCCAAGACCTTGTGGTAGTGCGCCCGGGCCCGATCCAGTGAATGGCCCGAACGACCGGCCAAGGCGAGTCGTTGCAGACAGATCCCCTGCTCGCGCAGGCCCTTGAGATTGTGCGGTTCGACCGCCAGTCCCCGTTCGAGCTGTTCTAATGCAAAGTTGAATCGTTCGGCTTTGCGCAGCGCCTCGCCGGCCTTGATCCAGGCCTCGGCTCGAAACGCCGCGATCGGCGCCTCATCCGCGAGGACCAAAACATCACCGATCTGCCCCGCTTTCCTCGCCAGCGCAATTCGGTCTTCCCATGCCTTATGTTGTTGCCAGAATTAGCGACTTCCAGTCCGGCTCCTGGAGATTCGGCAGGAGCTCATAGACCGGACTTACCTTACGCCCGTGCCACGACTCCCTCGTTGCCTTGACGATGTCGGTCAGATTCTTTGTGTCCTGTTCCACTGTCGCGGGATCTGGTCCTTGGTTCTTGACGCTGTAGCGGAGCTTGCGATCCGTGTAGAGGTCGAAAGCGGTCGGCACTCGCCCACCGGAGATCAGGACGACGCCGCGCGCGCGTAGGGCATGGCGCACGCCCAACTCGTACCAGACGTTGGGATTGTCGAGCGTGAGGTCAGCCACCACGAGGTCGGCGATCAGGAGTTCCTGGAACATATCGGTGCGAATGTCGCCGGCGCGTCGTTCCTGGTCTGCTCGAAAGGGTTCCAAGCCTGCAGCTTCCAGGGCCGGCTTGATCAACTCGGCATAGACACGATTGAAATCAATCTCATGGCCTTGGCTGTCTTGCTTCATACCGAACGGCATGGCGACAAAGGCATGTGGCTTCATATGAGTCTCCAATGGCAATCCAAACAATTCGATCCGAGTCTTACCTATATGCAGGATGAAATTGTGAGAGGTGCATCATACTCCTCCCGTCACCGGCGTGGCATGTGGGGCTCTAGCAGGCTGCGGAAATGTGGATACGAAATGCATGTATTGATGGAGGGGCGCAAAAGAAACGCCTATCCATGATGCTCCGCTGGTATCGGAAGAGATACAGGTTCGATTCGGCTGTTGATGGAGATATTTTGCTCCAGCGGTCGGTTGAACAGGATCGCCCGTTGTCTCATAATAAGAGAAAAGAAGGAGATCACGAGTTCTATGAAAACCTTCCAATTCATTCCCCTCGTTCTGGCGGCAGTCCTCTGTGTAAGCCTGTCGAGCTGTGGGGGCGGACCACGTGAAAAGAAGATCGAGTTTGTTTATCTCGCGCTTGGCGCCAGAAGCGGGAACTGGACCGGCGGATGCCCGGAGTCTTCTTGATCAATCTGGGTGTGCCGGGGGCGAGAATCGATTTGATCAAGGAGCAGGTGCGCGTCGCGAAGCAACTCGGCACCAAGGCGAATCTCGTGACGCTCTGGACCGGCGCGAATGATCTCGTGCACGGTGACGACCCGAAGACATTTCGGCAGGATCTGCGGTTTATCCTTCAAACGCTCCGCGACGACATTTCATCCAACATCGTGATCGGCAATCTTCCCGATCTGACGCGGTTGCCTCGGTTTCAACGGGCCCCCGATTCCCGTGTCACTGTGCCTAAGATTGCTGCCTATAACGACGCCATCGCACAGGAGGCGCGCGACGTGAAAGCGTCAGTTGTCGACCTCTTTGCGCAGCCGGTTCGAGAAGAACTCATCTTCGATGTCGATGGCTTTCATCCGAACGACGCCGGCCACCGGGAAATTGCCCGACTATTTCTGCAGGCCATCTTCGCGAAGTTGGGAGTGAAATAGAGCTCGTATGGCACAGACAGGATACAAGACGCTGGCAGAAGCCGTTGAGGGCCTCAGGCAAAGAGGCTTTACGGCAAACTTTGAACTGCTCAACAAAATATTTCGCGCGGTCAATAGCGGCCAGACATTTACGCCGGATCAGCTCACGATCGTGGAGCATCACCGGTTTGAAGGAGTCAGCGATCCGGACGACATGGCGGTGGTGTACGCCATCGAAGCCCTCGATGGCACCCGGGGAACCATTGCCGACGCGTTTGGTCCCCAAGCCAATCCTGAGCTCGGTGCGTTTCTCAAGAACGTCAAGATGCACGAAGATCTGTAGCGCCCTGCCGTAACCGAGATCCTCTCCAGCAGACCGTAGGAGCCTGTCCGAGTAATCCTTCGTAGCGAGGCGAAGGAGTTGTCGGCGGATGCGAGGCCGCAGGCTCGAAAAAACCGGAAGCGTATTCTGAATACGTTGAGGATTTTTACGAGCCGAGAACGATGCAGATGCCGACAGATCATTCGTCGCAGCAGAATGGCATTACTCGGACAGACTCCTGGCGCCATTCTTCAAATCTCCAGTACCAATCCGATCTCGACGACCTGTTCCGCCGGCAGGTGGAAATAGGAACTGGCTCGTTGGGTATTCCGCGACAACACGACAAATAGCTTCTCCCTCCAGATCGCCATCCCCGGCTTTGGGGTCGCCAAGAAAGTAATCCTACTGAGAAAAAACGTCGTGTCCTCGATCGGCAGCACATGGCCATGTGCCGCCAGCTGGGTGAGGACGCGCGGGATATCCGGCCTCTCCATAAAACCGCATCGCGCCACTACCTGAAACAGGTTGTTCTGGATGACGGTGATCTCCAACGGTCCGCTCGACGGCACAAACGGCACATGTTCCGTGCGGACCGTGAGCAAATAGACTTGCTCGTGAAGCGACTTGTTATGTTTGACGTTTTGTAGAAGGGCCGGCGGAGTCACGTCCGGATATTGAGATAAAAAGACGGCGCGCCCGGCGGTTCTGCACTGCACCTTCGACAAGACCTCCCGGACGAATTGCTGCAGGGGTGGAAACTGCACACGCAGGTGCTCCGCCACAATCGCCCGACCTCGCGCCCAGGTGCTCATGACGGTAAAAATGGCCGCGCCGAGGAGCAGGGGGAACCAGCCGCCATGCGGAATCTTTTGGGCATTGGCGAGAAAAAAGGCCAGGTCGATGACGAGAAATACTCCGACCGCCATGGCTGCCTTCGGCGGGCTCCACTGCCAATGGGAGTGGGCCACGCGGTACATGAGCAGCGTCGTGATGATCATCGACCCGGAGACGGCGATGCCGTAAGCCGCGGCGAGATTGCTGGACGACCCGAACGACAGGATCAGCCCGACGGTTCCGATGAACATCAACCAGTTCAACAGGCCAAAGTAGATTTGGCCATGTTGCGCGGCGGACGTGTGCGTAATCCGAAGGGGCGGCAGGTAACCCAGTTGCACGGCTTGTAAGGTAAGTGAGAAGGCGCCGGACAGCATGGCCTGTGAGGCGATGATCGTGGCGAGGGTCGCCAACCCGATCAGGGGGTAGAGCATCCAGTCGGGGGCCAAATGGAAAAAGGGGTTGATCAGCGCCGCCGGATTTCGCATCAAAAGCGCGCCCTGGCCGAAATATTGGAGCAACAGCGCCGGCAAGGCGACCCCAAACCAGCCGAGTTGGATCGGTTGGCGCCCGAAATGCCCCATGTCGGCATAGAGCGCTTCGGCCCCCGTGAGGACTAGAAAGACAGTGCCCAGCACCAGAAAACCGATCCTGGCATGGTGAAGCAGGAAGGTGATTCCGTACAGAGGATTGGCGGCGAGCAATACCTGAGGGCTCTGGATCAGGCTATGGAGTCCGAGCAGGGCCATCGTGGCAAACCAGACCAGCATGATCGGGCCGAAGATACTTCCTATTTTCCCGGATCCGCGGCGTTGGATCGTGAACAGCAGCGCGACCAAAGCCACGGTGATGGGGAGGATGTAAGGATTGAAGAGATCGGTGGCAAGCGTCAGTCCCTCGACGGCGCTGAGCACCGAAATGGCCGGGGTGATGATGCCGTCGCTATAGAGAAAGGCGACGCCGATCAAGCCGAGTATGGCGACCAGGCTGAGCCCTTTGCGCAGGTTCACCGGGTGGGATCGTTGGCTGAGCGCCATGAGCGCCAGCATCCCTCCTTCGCCATCGTTATCGGCTTTCATTACGAACAGGAGGTATTTGACGGTGACGACGAGCACCAGCGACCAGACGATGAGGGAAAGAATGCCGACAATATTCTCGGGAGTGACCGCCAGTCCATGCGACTCGTGGAAACATTCGCGCAGGGCGTAGAGAGGGCTCGTGCCGATGTCGCCGTACACGACTCCCATGGCGGCCACGGCGAGTGAGAGTGGCGGGGCGGGATCCTTCGAGTGCTTCAGCATAGAGGTTTTCAGATTCAGCCGGGCGGCCACGGCCAAGGTCAATGGCGGCGGCCCAGGAATAAAATCTACATCATTCCGTGAGTCATTTGACGAGGAGTTCGCTGGGGTGATCCTGGAACTCGTCCTGGTAGATGCGGAAGGTTTCTAACAAGACAGCCAGTATGATCGGGCCGAGGAAAAGGCCCAAGAGGCCGAAGGAAGCCAGCCCTCCCAAGGAAGCAAAGAAGAGAAACAGCATCGGCAGCTGGGCCTTATTCCCGATCAGAAAGGGTTGCAGGAGATTATCCATGAGACCCACGAGGCCGACACCGACGCCGATCATGATGCAGCCCTTGACGATGGATCCTGTGACGAACAGATAGATGGCGACAGGAATCCAGACCAGCGAAGTCCCCCCAAAGGGCAGCAAGGAAAATATGGCCGAGAGGGCTCCGAGAAAAATAGCAAACCGGACTCCGAGCGCCCAATAACTCACTCCGGCAGCGATGCCTTGAGCGAGCGCCGTCAGCAACGTGCCCTGCATCACGGCGCTGATGGTGCCATCCATCCGTTCAAAAAGTTTGTTCTTATGGTCGGACTCCAGCGGGATCGCCGCATAAAAGTTTTTATAGTACCGGTCACCGTCTCGAAAGAGGAAGAAGAGGGTGAAGACCATCACCAAAAAATCGGTCACGAAGAGAACGGCATTCTTGGCCAGGTCGGCGCCCTGTGCCAGCAGAAATGAGCTGACCACTTTTCCGCCTTCGATGACGGATGATTCGAGTTGCCCGCTGTTCGCTAAGATCAGACGCCCGAATAGATCCTGACTGAACCGGCCGACGAGGGGCAGCTGCGAGATGACCACACCCATTTCGTGCAATCGACCGGCTCGAAACCATTGCACCATCGTGTTATAAGCCTGGATGGCTTCGTTGATGCCGAGAAAAATGAGATAGATGGCGGGCAGCACGGCGATGGACATGACCGTTCCCGTCATGAGGGCCGCCGCGATCTGCGGGAGATGCTTCAGCCGGACCAGCAGTTTTCGATAGAGTGGATAAAACGTCGTCGCAAGGATAAGGGCCCACATGATCGGGTAAAAAAACGGGCTGAGAATGACTCCCAGCTGCCAGATGAGCACCAGCAGGATACAGAAAAACGTAAACGAAAATATTTGTCTGCGCGTCACTGATCCTCCATTGCTCTTGAGAAGAGAGGAACCATTTAGTGGCCGGCGACCTTGTGCCGGACTGCGAGATGGCACTATAGCATTTCTGAAAACTGTAGTCGGATTCTGTTTTCCCTAGTCCTGCCTCGATGTAGTCGTGAGCCCTATGGGCCTGGAAGTTACCGGCCTCTTCTGTTAGATTCGCCGACGGCCGCTGCAATCGATCCGGTCATCGCACTGGCCGGACCTTCGACTTCATCTGACAAGAAAGCCTACTTGGACCGGGGATCACTCCCGCCCCTCGCTTTCGGAAAGCCATTGCGGACCCATGACTCCTTCAACCACTCAAGCCCTCTCGGCTGCTGCTCAGCACACCATCGTCGACCTCATTGCCAAGGAACTCAGGGTTACTGCTCCGCAAGTGGCGGCGGCCGTGACCCTGCTGGACAGCGGCGCCACGGTGCCCTTTATCGCGCGTTATCGCAAAGAGGCCACCAACAATCTCGACGATACCCATTTGCGTACCTTGGAAGAACGGCTGCTCTATCTGCGTGAACTGGAAGAGCGGCGCATGGTGATCCTGGCCTCGATTGAAGAGCAGGGCAAGTTGACCGATGACCTCCGCCGCTCCATCGCCCAGGCGGCGACGAAGCAGACGGTGGAAGACATCTATCTGCCGTTTAAACCCAAACGCCGCACCAAGGCTCAGATTGCGCGGGAGGCCGGACTCGAGCCCTTGGCGGATGCGCTTTTTGCCGACCCGACGCTGGATCCGGAACAGGAAGCCGCGAAGTATATCAAAGTGGTGCCGGCAGGCGAGGGCGTTGACGCCATCAACATTCCCGACGCGAAGGCCGCACTCGAAGGAGCGCGAGATATCCTGGTCGAGCGATTTGCCGAAACCGCCGAGCTGCTTGCGACTCTCCGCGCCAAACTGTGGAACGAAGGCATCGTGACCTCTACGGTGATGACCGGGAAGGAAACGGCGGAAGAGGAGAAGTTTCGTGATTACTATGCCTATTCGGAGACCATCCGTACCATCCCGTCACATCGCGCGCTGGCATTATTTCGAGGCCGTACCTTAGGAGTGCTGAAGATCGATCTCGGCCTGGGCGAGAGTCTGGAAGCGTTGGCGCCGCATCCCTGCGCCGCCCTCATCGCGGCCCATTTCGGCATCGAGAACCGCGGCCGTCGTGCCGACAAATGGCTGGCCGACCTCTGCTATTGGACCTGGCGGGTGAAGATGCATCTGCATCTCAGCACCGAGTTGCTGCAACAAGTGCGTGAAGCGGCCGAAGCGGAGGCGATCAAAATTTTTGGCCGCAACCTCCATGAGCTATTGCTGGCCGCGCCGGCCGGCCCGAAAGCGGTACTCGGCCTCGACCCCGGTCTCCGTACCGGCTGCAAAGTGGCGGTCGTGGATCCCACCGGCAAATTGCTGGAGACCGCGACCATCTATCCACATCAACCGCGCAACGATTGGCAGGGCTCGCTGGCGACCATCGCGCAGTTGGTGATCCGGCACGGCGTGGAATTGATCTCGATCGGCAACGGCACGGCCAGCCGAGAGACCGACAAGTTTGCGGTCGAGGTGATCAAGCTGGTGGCGGAGAAAAAGCCGGAACAGAAGGTGGCCAAGATCGTGGTGAGCGAAGCCGGCGCCTCCGTCTATTCGGCTTCCGCCTTTGCCGCCGCCGAGTTTCCGGCTTTGGACGTGACCTTGCGCGGGGCAGTCTCGATCGCCAGGCGATTGCAAGATCCGTTGGCTGAGTTGGTCAAGATCGATCCCAAATCGATCGGGGTCGGCCAGTATCAGCACGATGTGAACCAGCGCGCACTCGCGCGATCACTCGACGCCACCGTCGAAGACTGCGTAAATGCCGTGGGTGTCGACGTGAATACCGCGTCATCACCGCTGCTGGCCCGCGTATCTGGCTTGAATCGAGTGCTGGCTCAAAATATTGTGGACTATCGCGACGCCCACGGTCCATTCCCGAACCGCCTCGTGATCCGCAAGGTGCCGCGCCTGGGTGAAAAGACCTTCGAGCAGGCAGCAGGTTTTCTCCGAGTCAACGACGGCGACAATCCGTTGGATCGCTCAGCCGTGCATCCGGAAGCCTATCCGGTCGTCGAGCGCATTCTGACAAGCCTCAACAAGGGAATCGGCGAGGTGATGGGCCGTCCGGCGGTATTGAAGGGCCTCTCGCCCGCTGAATTCACCAACGAGACGTTCGGGTTGCCGACCGTGCGCGACATTCTCACGGAGTTGGAGAAGCCCGGGCGCGATCCGCGTCCTGAATTCAAGACGGCGACGTTCCGGGATGGCGTCGAGTCGTTGACCGATTTGCAGCCCGGCATGGTGCTCGAAGGCATCGTCACCAATGTCGCGGCGTTCGGCGCCTTCGTCGACATCGGGGTGCATCAGGACGGCCTCGTGCATGTATCGGCGCTGGCCCATACGTTTGTCAAGGATCCGCACGATGTCGTCAAGGCCGGCCAGATCGTCAAGGTCAAGGTGCTGGCAGTCGATGTCCCCCGCCAACGGATCTCCCTGACGATGCGTATCGACCCGCCGGTGCCTGATCGAGAGGTCCGACCAACGGGCGCGTTTGCCCTGGCGCTGGCCCGCGCCAAGCAGAAGAAATAGCGAGGCCGGTCTGTCGAATGGCCGGCGACCGGGCATAGTAACGGTGCCAGAATAGCCCGCAGGATGCTCAAAAGGGCCGTCCAGCAAGGCCGCAGCGAGGTCCACGGCGCGAAGAATAATGAGCGACACGTCTGTGGACGCCGCCGAGATGGTGAGGCGGCAGTGTCTTGCGGTTAGGGTTTGACCTTGAAGAAGTTCCCGCCTTTGAGCCGTTCGTCATCGGTACCCCAGGCAATATGTTTATCCAGCCGCTGGAGGAGCGGCACATGTTTGGAGCAGTGGATGTACGCCTCTTCCACGCCGATGGTCACCCAGGCCTCCGCGCGACGCCCCCCTTTGATCTGTGCAGCCTCGGTCATGGACGGCGGCAGGTGCGGCAAGTCGGTTGCCTCGTTCGGGTCGAGCACGCGCGCACGACCATTGACGTGAAGTCCGACGGTCGACTGATAGTAGTCGAGAAAGATCAGACCGACGTGCGGATTCTCCAGGATATTGCCGACACTGGCCAATACACCATTGCCCCGATATTCCGGATAAGCGAGCGTCTTCTCATCCAGCACCTGTACGAATCCCGGCGCCCCGGCCCGAAACGAACAGTCACAGTTCCCTGTCGCATCGGCCGTGGCGATGAAGACCATTTCCATCCGTGTGATGAAGTCCTGCATCGGCTGATTCAGGTAGCTCAGCACCTGATTGGCATAAAAGGCCTCGGCGCGACCTGGCGTGCCGAAACGCTCCTGTGCCCGCCGTTCGCCCGATGATCCAAGCCTTGTCATACCAATGCTCCTTCTCGATTGTGTCGGGTGTCACCATGCAAAGGTGATTGTCTCCCACTCAAGGTCGCGCTGTCGATGTCTGGATGAGCTGGTGGACGGCGAGCGGTAACATCCGTTTCAGTGGTCTGTGTTGCCTGTCGGTAGAGTCGGCGGTCAATCGGGCATGGCGGCCGGGGCGAGGGCTGTCCGTGCGGAGAGCTTTCAACCAACTTTCCGCACGGAAGAAATGTTTACTTCATTTTCTTGGGATCCTGATAGATCATCAGGTGAGCATAGGGGCTGCCATCGAACATGATATAGACGCCCGAGGGATTCGGGGCGGTCGGCAGTTTGGTCATGGCTGCTTCGAACGGCCACATCACCATCCAATGCGGCGGTTCCTTGACGGCTTTGGCGCCCGCTGCCTTCTGCATCACCACCTTCTTATCCTTCTCGAAGTGCGATCCGCCGCGAGCCATGTAGGCGATGCCGGGCATGGTGTTGGACGGTTTCGGCGCATTGTTCATGATATCCGTCAACCACTGATGAGCCGCGCCGTCCATGCAAATCGGATCAGGCTCGGGGAGATTCATGACAGTCGGAACGCAGGTAAAGCCGTTGTCGCTTTTCTTGGCTTCGGTCAGTTTGCCGTCGGCTCCATACACCATGACCCCGGCCTCTTTGGCGATGTGCGCCGGCGCGGCGCTCAAAGCCAGCGCCGTTTGATCCTTTTCGGACATCGCCTTTACCTCTTTCACGGAAGCGCCTTTTTTCGGTGCGGCCTGGGCCTCGATGAGGAGGAATGGCAAGCACAATGGGACGACCAAAAGAAGCAAGCGCACGAGGATCGATGTCATAGTTTCCTCCTATGTGAAGTTGCAGCCTCGTTCCCCTGTATTCAGCGCCTCTTCCTGCCGCTCCTTCTGGAGCGAGGCCGCTGTGTCGCCTTCGCGTCATCCGGCACGGTCATCCATGAAAGTCGATAATCGGGCCATTTCACGGGCCAGCTCCTGATAGCGCACGACATAACAAATAGGATGGTGCCGCGGTTCGATCTGACGTTCTTCCAGGGCGTAGAGGGTCGGGAAGCACGGCCGCGAGCGTACTGCTAACGCAAGGAGAAGTAAAGTGCGTAAAGGCAGGCGTCCTGAGCAGCTGACTCCAGGTTTCAGGTGTGCTGTTTGAGCTTATTGAGGAGGGTTTTGTAATCGATTTGCAGCGTCTGGGCCGCCTTGGTCTTGTTCCCGCCGCTGGCGTCGAGGACTCGCTGAATGTGTCGGCGTTCGATCTCATCGAGGGAGAGGGTTGCCTGATCCTGCGACGTGGTCGCTGCCGAGTGCCGGGGAAGCACCTGCAACACGTCGTCGCGGGTGATCGGGTTTCCGCCGGGGCTCAGCAGCGCGATCCGTTCAAGCACATTCCGTAACTCGCGCACGTTGCCTGGCCAGCGGTATTGGGCCAGTTCCTTCAGCGCATCCGATGAACAGGGGCGCGCGGCGGTGCCGGGGATCCGGAGGGTCCTCAACATATGGTCGACGAGGGCGGGGAGATCCTCCCTTCGCTCCCGGAGCGGAGGAACCTGCAGCGTGACGGTATTGATGCGATACAGCAGGTCGTCCCGGAAGCGGCCCTGGAACACCAATTCTTGCACATCGCAATTGGTGGCGCAGATGATGCGGACATCGGCGCGCAGCGTCCTGGTGCTTCCGACGAGCCGGTATTCGTTGCGGTCGAGGAAGCGCAACAGGCTCACTTGCATCTGCCCGGGCATTTCGCCGATTTCGTCCAGGAACAGCGACCCGCCGTCCGCGGCGGCAATCAAACCCGGTTTCGTCGCAGTCGCGCCGGTGAATGCGCCTTTCTCATATCCGAACAACTCACTCTCCAGCAGTTCGCGGCTGACGGCGCCACAGTTGACGGCTATGCATGGTCCCTCGGCTCGACGGCTGTGGGCGTGCAGCAGGCGCGCGACGACTTCCTTTCCTGAGCCGGTTTCTCCTTGAATGAGCACCGGCGCCTGTGAAGGCGCGACCTGAGCGATCTGGGCTTTCAACCTCCGCCAGGCCTGGCTCACCCCATCGACGACGGCATCCTGTCGGTAGCCGCCGTGGCGGGCGGCCAGGTTTTCGCGTCGCAGGTCCCGGACGGTGCGCAGTTTGGCAAGGGCGGCCTTCACGGCTGCCCCGTCGAACGGGGTGTCCTTGACGAGGAAATCCCACGCCCCTTCCTTGATCGCCGCGACGGCATCCTTCACCTCGCCATGGCCGGTCAATACGATCACATCGACGTCGGGTTGATGTTCTTTCACCCAACGCAAGACCTCCCGTCCATCGATACCGGGCATCCGGAGATCCGTGATGACGCAATCGAAGGAAGCGGCGCGGAGGCAATCGAGACCCTGTTGTCCGCTGCCGACAGTCCTCACCTCGCAGCCTTCTTCGCGGAGGGCCTGCTCCACAATGAGGCGCACGAATTCTTCGTCGTCGATGATGAGGGTCTGCATGCCGTGGGTGGTCACCGGGGCGTGGTCACTTCATTCGTTGCGCGGGTGAGAGCCCTGCCGCGCCCGCGTCGGCGCGTTCGGGAAACGCGATGTAGAACCGGCTGCCCGTTCCCGGCGTGGATTCGGCCCAAGCCCGGCCGTTGTGTTTGTCCATGACCAGTTTCACGATTGCGAGACCGACGCCTGTCCCCTCATAGTCCTGCGGGCTATGCAAGCGTTCAAAGAGATCGAAAATTTTGTCCTGTTGTGAGACGTCGAACCCGATGCCGTTATCCTGCACCCACAGAATGCGTTCAGTCGCTGTCTGGAAGCCACCGAAGGTGATCGCGGGAGTCACGCCTCGACGAAAGAACTTCGCGGCGTTGTCGAGCAGATTGGCCAGCGCCTGCCGGATACTGACGGGTTCCCCATAGAGGTCTGAGAACGGCAGTTCGACCTGGATCTTGGGTTTGGGGGTGTGCAAGCCGTTGAACCGGTCGGTGATGAGGGTGGTGATCATTTCCAGGATGTTGAAACGCCGGCGCGGCAGATCCTGTTGTTCCAGTCGTGAATACCTGAGCAGGGCGTCGATCATGTGGGTGAGGCGCAGGGCGGATCCCCGGATGACCCCGATGTGGTGGCGCACCTGCGGATCGTCTGCGTCGGAGAATCGCTTCTCCAGCAGCGAGGAAAACCCTTCGATCTCCCGCAAGGGGCCTTTGAGGTCATGCGCGACCGAATAGGTGAAGGCCTCGAGCTCCTTGGTTTTGCGGGCCGTGGCGGCCGTCTGTTCGCGGAGGCTGGTAACCATGGAAGACAGGGAGGCCGCCAACGTGCCGACCTCATCGCGGCTCGGCCAGCTTTCGAATTGGGCCGTGAGGTCATGGTGGGCGACCCGGTCGGCCGTCACCGAGAGGCGCTGGAGCGGCTTGGCAATCTGCCGATTGACCAAGAAGTAGATGGTGGTGATGACGAGGCCCAGGACGGCCACCAACCCCAGCGCGATCAGGCGAGCCTCTTGCAGCAGCAAGTCGCCTTCCACCTTCATTTCCACATCGATGTCCCGATGGGCCGCCACCAACTGATCCAGGTTATCCATCAGCTGGACGATGAGCGCATCCGCTTGTAGGGGAGGCGTCTTGGTAGCCACATTATTTTTGGGATCAGGCGTAAGGACCGATTTCCACAAGACCGCCAGCTCCTGCAGGGCCAGATCGATCTGCGCGATGGCGCGATCCTCTTGATCGACGAGATTGACCCGCTGATGGTCGGTCAGCATGCCGAAGAGAATAGGATGGGTACGGGCGGCATGGGTGGATCGATACAGATCCAGCGCGTTGCGTATCTGATCGGCATGTCGGTTCAATTCGGAGAGGGTGCCGGCCGGATTGCTGCGGTTAGGCGCCTGTTCCAGAAATAGATGCAAGGCAAGGTTCATTTCATAGGCGGACCGCTGCATGCCGGCGGCCGTCACGATGGCCGGCACGGTAATGCGTTTGTGGCGGTCCACATAACTATTGATGCGGCTGAGATAAAAGATCAAGGCCGTCAAACTCAAGGCCAGAAGGCTGAGGATGACTCCGAAGGAGATGAAGAATTTTTGTCCGATGGAGCGGTCGTGCAGCCAGCGCATGCGGGCCTCGTGATGAACAGCCACCGTACCATAGAGATGTGGCCCCTGTCAGTCAGCCGCGGAACATTGCGTGTGAGGAGTCGTAGAAAGAAAATCAGCGGTCGAATGCGAGGGGTAAGGGAACAGAATATGTGAGGTGCCTCGTAAGGAGCCGTCAGTGAACAGCAGCCTCGCCTTGCCAGAGCAAGTCATACCCTAGCTCCTTCGTATCGGAGCAGAGGGAGGCGACTTTGGCAAAGGTGTCCCGAAACACCTGGTTCGCGTGAGATTGTTCATGCTCCTCGAATGACCGCCAGTAGGTCACGATCACATAATGCTCGGCGGCCTCTCTGGAGGCATTGAGCGAGCCTTCGTCGGAGACGAAGCCGGAGAACTTGAACACCTGCCCGGCGATGAACCCTCCCTTGTCGCCGCCATAGGTGTCCTTGACGACACTGCACATTTGGCCGACGGCCAGCTCCACATCATCGAAGGTCACGCCGGGTTTCAGCGTGACGCTGTTGAATAACATCTTGGCGCCGAAGGGGATTGTAATGGGTCCGAACATGGCATCCTCCCGTGATCGAATGAATCGAATCGACCTGTCGGTAGAAACGACGGCTCATAGAAGATGATTCTATCCTATCCTCGGTTGGTAGACCGCTTCGATCAAGTGTTTAGGCTCGACCGTCGTATGGCGCATTTGCGCCTGAAGCACATTGCTGCCGGGTGGCAGGCTGTGGGTCAACGAGACATTCCCACCGATGATCACCCCTTTGTCGATGCTAATACAATCCAGGCTGCTACCGTTGATCCTCAGGGGCTGTTTCAGTTCATTGATGACAGACAACTCTGTCGTGAAGCCGACAGCCTACCTATTGCGACAAACCTTGAGTGAGATTCCAGCCCACGCGCCAGAAGGAACTGAGTATGGTTGTTTGAAGCCGGCACGAGTGATTCTTAACCGTTCTGAAGTTGAAGACATGCAACGTGATTTCCAACTGGTGCATTTAACAAGCGCGGTGTTACGACGCGTTCACCGGACGAAGGAAGACATCAAAGACCGGGGTCTCTCTGGATCGAGGCCCGAGTATAGGTGATTATCTGATTTCTTCGACCGCCCTGCTCCAGGCTCCTTGAGGGCTGAAGAGCACCGCGAAAACGTGGTCCCATCCGCCAAGGTCTGCAATCGTAAAGGCATGGGGCGGATGGATAAAGGCCGCGGTCGAGGTCTTTACTACCTTCTCGTTCGTCGGGCGAAAGCCGAATTCGACGAAGGCCTGTTGGGCTTCTTCCCCGTTTAAAAAAGACACGAACGCATCGGCGAGGTCCCGCACATGGTGACGATCGGCGTTCCGATCGATGACCGCGATGGGGTTTTCGACCACGACCATTTCGGAAGGAAGGATCAGGTCGTAAGGGCGTCCCTGCTTGATCCGCGGAAGTAATTCGTTTTCATAGGTAACGATCACATCGCCCACGCCGCGCTCGAACGTCGTCACCGATTCACGACCACTCTTGTCCATGACCTTGACGTTGCGTTGCACCCGTTTGACGAGATCGGCGGCATGCTGGTCCAACGCGGAGCCGGCGAGGCCCTTCTGTTTCCCGTCGTGGAGACCTGCTCCATAAATCGCAATGACATCCCACATCGCGCCGCCGGATGTTTTCGGACTGGGATAGAGGACTTCCACGCCTGGTTTGGTGAGGTCTTCCCAGCGTTGAATGCCTTTGGGATTTCCTTTGCGCACACCCAGGGCGACGACCGATGTCGTCACGATGCCTTGCTGTGCCCCTCGTAGGTCACGAGACCGGCCTTCACCAACTGCTGCAGGTCGCTCTCCAACGACAGCGCGGTGATATCCGCTTCAAGCCCTCCGACGACGGCACGGGCCTGCGCTCCTGACGCGGCAAATGAACTCCGGATCTGAATCGTTTCCCTTGTTTTCTGTTTCCATTGCTGGACGAATGCGGGAATGATGCGCTTTTCGTACGCTCTTTAGGAACGGTATAGGCGGCGAGCAGCAGTTCTCTGGTCTCAGCCCCCGCGATCGCCGGCAGGAGTATGAAAAAAGACATGACTGCCGTGAAGCCTGTGATAATTCTGACATTCATACCGGCAAAAACTCCCTTGAGATGATGAGATGTCCGTCTAACACTACTTCTTGCCTACCCAGTGCCTCAGATCGAATGGCCGGTGATCGGCCTCTCGGACCTGACGCCCCTTTCCTCCTTCGTGATCGCTCAACCTAGGGGTTCGACTGCGGCAATTCTCTGCCGCGATCCAGCCCCGGCTGGGACGGCATGGAGGCCAAAGCCTCCCGGTATCGTATCTGCAATTCTTCCCGCTGGTCGTGAGCGAACAGCCGTCCTGCAGAACTTACCTTGGCGAGATATTCTTCTGGTTCGAAGGTCACGTCGAATTCCGCCGAAACTTCCGGAACGTTCGGCATCTGCCGTTCGTATTTACTGATATCGGGTCCACGGCTATGCCGATCGTGGACTTCGCTCAACGACAACAGCAAAAGAGGGTCCCGGACAGAGAGCCAACCCGTGGTGGTTTCTTCCTCCCCGTGCTCAGTGGCATGGCTCAAATGGTAGTAGACCCGTTCGGTCGGGGAGGCTTGAGAGAGGGCCTTGGCCAGCACCGGGGCCAGAAACGCAATCTCCTCATCACGAAATGCTCTAGTTTTATCCGCTTGGCCGGCGAACAAGCGATGTATGGCGTTTCGTCGTTCCCACACGCGCACGCCTCGGAGCAGCGTGCCGATCTCGGTGGCGCTCAACGCAGCCGGGTGTGTATTGACTATCGAGTCCGGGTCTGGTTCCACACGGACCTGGTTCAGCCCCGATTGATAGATGGGCTTCGATGCGGTGACAGGCTTGCCCGCGCAACCGGCGGCGAGGGTCAGTCCTATGAGCATGACTCCAATTCTGACCGACCAAGGACGCGCCTGGTTCGTGGCGCTCCGGATGCCGTTCATGGTTTCACCTCCTGCTTCTGAGCCACCCCGCCGTCCGGTGAGACGCGATCGAACCCATATTCCTGCAGCAGGGCTTGTGTTTGAGGAGTGAGCAGGTACTCGATGAAGTCGGCGGCGCCGGAAATGTTCTTGGCCGTCCACACGATTGCGACTCCATAGCGGACCGGTGTGTGGGATTCGACCGGAGCCGTGTCCAGCACGCGAACCTTGGCATTGGAAACGGCATCGGTGCGATAGACGACGCCGAGATCGGCTTCGCCTTTGGCCACGAGATCCAGAACGGCGCGAGAG
>JAJONL010000105.1 GCA_021323395.1 Nitrospira sp. | reverse complement strand
TGTTTTCGACGGTCGTCAAGCCCGGCATGTGCGTCCCAAACAATATCCATTTCGACACGACCAGAGCCAACGTCGAGCATCAGGGGGCGGAGGCGCTCGATCTGGTGATCAAGGAGGCCTATGACCCGCACTGCGAACTGCCGTTTAAGGGGAATATGGACGTGCGTCGGCTGGAGGAGACGATCAGTCGTGTGGGGCGGGAACAGATCCCCCTGGCGATGGTCACCATTACCAATAACAGCGGCGGGGGCCAGCCTGTCTCGATGGACAACATTCGCCGGACGCGCGCACTGCTGAATCGTTATGGCATCCCGCTCATCTTCGATGCCTGCCGCTTCGCAGAAAATTGCTTCTTCATCAAGGAACGGGAGCCCGGCTATCAGGATGTTCCGGTGCGGGAGATCGCCAGGGAACTGTTCAGTTATGGCGACGGTTGCACCATGTCGGCCAAAAAAGACGGACTGGTCAACATCGGCGGTTTCCTCAGTCTCAATGATGAGCGTTGGACGCAGGACATTACGAATATGCTGATTTTAGTGGAGGGGTTTCCGACCTATGGCGGACTCGCCGGGCGCGACCTCGAGGCGATGGCGAGGGGTCTTGAAGAAGTGCTCGACGAAGAGTACCTCCGGTTTCGGATCGGTCAGGTGCGGTATCTGGGAGAACTGTTGGACAACGGAGGTGTTCCCATTCTAAAGCCGATTGGGGGGCATGCGGTCTATCTCAATGCCAAAGAGTTTCTTCCGCAGATTTCACAGGACCACTTTCCCGCCCAAGCCCTCGCGGTGGCGCTCTACCGGGACTACGGCATTCGCGGGGTCGAAATCGGAACGGTGATGTTTGGGAAACGAGACCCGGTAACGGGAGGAACCAACTACCCTGAATTGGAATTGGTGCGGTTGGCCATTCCCCGTCGCGTCTATACGAACATGCAGATTACGTATGTCGCCGAATCCATCGTTGAATTGTACGGCCGGCGGGATGCCATCGGGGGATTGATCATGACCTACGAGGCTCCTTTGCTGCGGCATTTCACAGCACGGTTCGAAGAATGGGCGCCGGCTGTCAGGAGGTGACTTCCCAGGCCAGGCGGTGCGGTGACCGGTCGCACGACGAGGTACGCTCAGACTCCCTTCTCCTTCCCCAGAAAGTCCTCTCATACGTAGTTGCCGTTCCATCCATCCCGTGATTTCCATCTCATGAAAAAACTTCTAGAGTCTGGAAGTATTTTGTTCCGAGACATGGTATAAGCAACTCCTTCGCAGACCATACTCCCCAAGAGATTCGTATCGCGTTGCCGGGCTTTATGGCCGGACAAGTGGCGTGTTTCTTCGAGAGAGCCATGTGTCCGCGGTGCAAGGGCACGACAGTGAAGGGATTCACTGCCGGCGGATGATTCTAGGGACAGGGGATCAAGAGTCCCTGTGCCCCGTCATCAAGAAGGAAGGGAGGCCTTGATGGCTCGCGCGAACGAAACTGCAGAACAGGATACCAGGATCGAGCCGGCGAACAAGCGCTTGGCTGTCTTTCGATGGAGCACGCAGAAAGATACAAGGAGGTTGCACCGGAGTTTTCACCGCCTCTTTCTAACGGCGCTGATCGGCCTCCTATGGATGACGGCCTCTCCGGTTTGGTCGCAACTCATTCCCCTACCACCTAAGCCACCCCAGCTACCTACGGTTCCCCCTTCCGTCCAGCCACCCGGCCTTGAACTGCCGTCACCACGTCCACCCAGAGCTCCCGGCGCACCTGTGACGGGCCCCGCGGTCATGGTCAAGGAGATTCAGGTCATCGGTAGTACGGCCTTTACGCCACAGCAGTTGGCCGAAGTGACGGGACCCTATACCAACCGCGAGTTGACGGCTGAAGATTTGGAAGCGTTGCGGCTGAGCCTCACTTACTACTACATCAATCATGGATACGTGAGCTCAGGGGCGGTGGTTCCGGAACAGGATGTCGCCGACGGGGTCCTGACCATGCAGATCATCGAGGGCAAGATTACGGCGGTGAACGTCGAAGACACCAAATGGTTTCGTCCCGCCTATTTTCAGAGCCGTATCAATCTTGCGGCCGGGCCTCCACTGCATGCGGGACAGTTGGAAGACCGGCTGCGCATCATCCAATCCAACCCGCGTATCGAACGAATCAATGCCGAGCTGTTGCCTGGCTTGGCCATCGGGGAAAATACCCTCAACGTCAAAGTGAAGGAAGCGAATCCATTGAAGGCCTGGCTGGAGTTCAACAACTACCAGTCGCCTGTCGTCGGCGCAGAGCAGGGCTTCGTCACCGTCGCCCACCGAAACCTCCTCGGGTTTGGGGATACGCTGAATCTCCAGTATGGCCGCTCCGCGGGCGTGAATCCGATGCTCAACTTCAGATATGAAATTCCGGTGAGCCCTCGGGACACCACCATTGCCCTGCAGTACCGTCGTTTTGATTTCGCCGTGAAGGAAGACCCCTTTGAAGACCTCGATATCAAGAACAAGGCGCAAATTTTCGGGGTTTCCGCCAGACATCCAGTTTACCGGTCCGTCGACCAGGAGTTTGCCCTGTCGTTGACCGGAGAACATTCCCGCAATGAAAGTTTCCTTCTCGGTAGCCCTACCGAACTCATCGCCGGCTCTCCCGGCGGCCGGTTCCGGATCACGGCCCTGCGCTTCGGTCAGGAATATGTGAAACGTTCCGCTGACCAGGTCTTCTCCGCTCTGTCGAGGCTGTCAGTCGGTATCGGGGCCATGGGAGCCACGGCTAATGGCGATCCCAATCTTCCTGACGCGCGATTCTTCTCCTGGTTGGGTGAGGCGCAATGGACTCGACAGCTACCGTTTTGGCGGACGCTCCTCATCAGCCGGGGGGTCGTGCAACTGTCGAACGATCACCTGTTCCCCCTTGAGCAGATTGCCGTCGGCGGACGTTACAGTGTTCGAGGGTACCGCGAGTTCACCCTCATCCGCGACAATGCCGCCATGGGATCCATTGAGGCGCGGGTGCCGGTCTATAGAACCAAAGCGGGCGTCGATTCAGTCTTTCTGGCGCCGTTCTTCGATTTCGGCCACGGGTGGCAGACAACCGTCGCGACCCCTGGGACACCTCCCAAAACCCTGGCCAGCGTCGGCATCGGCGCCATCTGGAATTTTTGGCGCGGGAGTCATTTCGAAATTTATTATGGCAAGCAGTTGAAACGGTTCGACACCGAGCGAGGCAATCTTCAGGATCACGGCATCCATCTGCAACTGGTCGTCGAAGCGTTCTGACGGTGGGTTTTCACTCCGGGATTTCCGCTGGTTGAAGTTGCGATCTGTTTAGGGTAAGAGAGGGTCGTTCTAGCTTACCTCACAAGCTTACCTCACAAGGAGAATCTCCATGATGTCTCGCTGCGCAAGGCCATCGACAGTCGCCCATGGATTGCTCGCGCTCCTGTTGAGTGTGGGGTATGCCGCTTCAACCGCCCATGCGCAGAACACGAACATCGTCGCTACGCCCCCTGGGCCCGGCGGCCTCGGCACCTCCCTCTCCAATTCCGGCAACACCACGAACATCACCGGTGGTACGAGACCCGGCGGTGGCCCTAATCTCTTTCATAGTTTCAATCAATTCTCCGTCGGAACAGGGGATGTCGCGGCCTTTGTCAACCCCGGCGGAGTGTCCAATATCATCAGTCGGGTCATGGCCGGTGGATCACCGTCGAATATCTACGGCACGATTCAAGCGTTGAATACGAACCTCTATTTCCTCAATCCTGCGGGAATCGTGTTCGGTCCGGCGGCTCATTTAAATGTGACCTTTTCAGCCTATTTCAGTACGGCGCCGCAATTGCGTCTTGCCGGAGGTGGGATTTTTTCTGCCACCATCCCTGCATTGGATGCGACGCTGTCGGTCGGCTCCCCGGTGTCTTTTGGCTTTCTCGGGGCAGGGCCCTATAATCCCATCGTGCTTTCGCCCGGGACTGTCCTGCAGGCCAATGTGGCGGTGGGTCTCATCGGCGGAAGCATTCAGATCAATGGCTCAAAAATTACCGCGCAGCGAATCATCGTGGGAAGCACCGCTTCGGCTGGAGATATTAGCGCGCAGCCTACTGCGGCCGATCCCTTTTCTGGCGCGTCGGGGGCCGGACAGATACAGGCCACGCCCGGCACGCTTCTCGCGGCAGGAGGCGGGGCCGTGATCCCCGCGTCGGTCGATGTGTTTCCAAATGATATTACGGTCCCTGCCGGGTCGCAGGTGAACAGGACGACCGTGCCTGGGACTAATCGGGTGACTCAACTTGAGGTCGTGGGTGTTCCGGGAAGCACCCTGTCCCCACTCTCGTTTGCGACTGCCACAGTGTCAACTCCTAATTTCATCGACCCGGTCGTCTTCCTTAATCGCGCGGTTATCGTGCCCCCGCCACAGACACCGGCCGCTCCGGCTCCCTTGTTAGCCAGCCGATGCGCCTCGCAGAAGGATGGTCAGTTCAGCAGCTTGGTCCAAGCCTCGCGCGATGTGACGCCTTCACAACCCGGTGTCGCGTTGACCACACCGCCGGTTTTGCAGGAAGTAGACGCCCGGTCGGAGCTTCCGGCCAAGCAAACGTCACAAGGGAACAAAGTTTCATCTCGACACACGATCGAACCATGGCAGGGGTGCTGACCCGCCCAGGAGGACGTTATGCCAATCCCGCAGAAGAATGTCACTCCAGGCGGTGTGAGCGAGGAACTGTCCTCTGCTGCATGCCTGAGGAAAGGTCTTTCCGCATCCCTCCGGACACTCGGGTTGGGGCTGGGAATACTTGCACTCGGCTGGACGGCTGGGCCCGGTTTTGGCGCCCCGCTGACCCCATCTTCGACGTCCCCGGCTCAGGAGATGCGGGAGGGGCGCGCGCGGTTTGAACAGGGAGGTTTTGCCCAGGCGGCCCTGCATTGGATGACGGCGGCGCGCCTATACGAAGAAGGCGGGCAAGCAAAGGAACAGTGCCAGGCCTTGATCAACTTGTCGCATGCACTCCAGCAAGAAGGGCAGATTCGGCGTGCGCAGGGTACTCTGCAAACGGCGCTCACCCTGTCCGAGAGTATCGGCAACCGGTTGCTGACAGCGACGATTCTCGGCCGACTTGGAACCACGTCGCATCTCCTAGGCAACGAGGAACCCGCGACGGAACATTTGACGAAAGCGCTGGCGCTGGCTCGCGAGGAACAAAACCCCGCGCTGGTCGCGGGGGTGCTCAACGATTTGGGCAATACCCTCGTCAGCCGCCGTCAGTATGCCGAAGCGATCGACGTCTATGCGGAGAGCCATAACCTCGCTGGCGAAACCAATCAGGCTGCTCTTGCCGTGACGGCTCAGATCAATGGTGCAGCCGTCCTGGTACAGGATCAACAATTGCCCGAGGCGCACCGACTGTTGGATCAGGCCATGTCGGCGGTTCAATCGTTGGAGGATAGCCAAGCGAAGACGGCGGGGCTCATCAATATCGGTCTGGGATATCAAGACCTCCACGCTGCCATGACGACCGCGCGACAGGCGCCTCAGGGTGAGCGGCAGCTGGCCGGACGGAAACAAGATTCGAGCGGCGCCGTTGCTCGCGGAGGGGGCGGGGCGTCGACGGCGAGTGGGCTGCTCCGGCAGTCGTCCGTTGCCCTGACCGCTGCCGCTGAAGTGGCTGCGCGGACGGGTGATGCGCGAGGGGAATCGTACGCCTGGGGCTATCAGGGTGAACTCCTTGAAAAGGAACGGCGTTCCGCCGAAGCGTTGGACGCCTCGCGAAAGGCCACCTTCGCCGCGCAGAAAGTGAACGCGCCGGAATCACTCTATCGATGGCAATGGCAGACGGCGCGATTGCTGAAAGCCGATGGCAAAGATGAGGAGGCATTGGCCGCCTATCAGCGTGCCGTGACATTGCTGAAACCTATCCGCTACGAGTATTCCGTCGGGTATCAGAACCGCCACCACTCGTTCTACGATTCTGTCGCTCCGCTGTTTTTAGAATACGAAAACGTGCTGCTGCGAAGGGCCTCGGCGGCGAAAACTCCGGAACAAAGGGAACAGTGGCTCGTGCAGGTGAAAGACACGGTTGAGACGTCGCATGCCGCGGAGCTGCAAGACTATTTTCAGGAGGATTGCGTGGGGGCCGCGCGAGCCTCAGGCCGGACGACCACGATTCCGCCCGGCACGGCGGTGCTGTACCCGATCTCATTTTCGGACCGCCTGGAATTGGTCATGGAAACGGCGGACGGGCTGAAGCAAGTAACCGTTCCCGTGAGCGCAGACAAACTGACGAAAGAAATTCGAACCTTCAGGCGGTTGATTCAGGATCATCGTTCGCAGAATTATCTCCCGGCCGCGCAGGCCTTGCATGGATGGCTCATGGAACCGCTTGCGCACGATCTTCAAGCAGCGGGGATTACCACGCTCGTGATGGTCGCTCAAGGGCCGCTGCGGACGATTCCGGTGGGAGCCCTGCATGACGGGCGGCAGTTTGTGGTGGATAAGTTCGCCGTCGCTGTGACCCCGAGCTTGGAATTGACCGATCTAGCTCCGACCTCGCGACGAAAAGGAACCCTGTTGTCCGTCGGCTTGACCGAATCCGTGGACGGCCTGGCCGCTCCGCGTTATGCGGGAACCGAAGTACAAGCCATCAGAACGCTCTACGGGGGAAAACTTCTGATGAATAAGCAGTTTTCCACGCCCTCACTGGAGGAGGAAATCAGGAATCAGGGAGTGGGAATCGTTCATGTGGCTTCGCATACGGTGATCGCGAGCGATCCCAGGAATTCGTTCGTGCTCGCTCATGACGGCAGGATCACGATGGATCGGTTGTCGCAACTTGTGGGGCTGCGGCAATACCGGCAGCAACCACTGGACCTTTTGACCCTTAGTGCTTGTGAGACCCCGGCGGAAGATGATCGGGCCGCGCTCGGCCTCAGCGGCGTGGCGGTGAAGACCGGCGCGAGGACGGCGTTGGCCACGTTATGGATGGCCGAGGAGGAGACTACGTCGGAACTCGTCTCAGAATTCTATCGACAGCTGCAGGATCCGGTCCTCTCGAAGGCCGTGGCACTCCAACGGGCACAGCAAAAAATTCTTGCGCAGCGCGGCCACAGCCACCCGAGTTATTGGGCGGCCTTTCTCTTGATCAGTAACTGGATGTGAAGAAAACGCCGAGTCGGTCCCGCTGCCGAGTCCCTGTCGATCATCGCGAGCGGTGAGGTGAGGCATGCCGCAGGAAGGAACGGCTTGGATCGTTACAGTTTCTTTCCCGTCATGATCTCGTACGCTTCGTCGATCGTATCCACTTCTCGAACCAACACC
Source organism: Nitrospira sp. (assembly GCA_021323395.1). Classification (GTDB taxonomy): domain Bacteria; phylum Nitrospirota; class Nitrospiria; order Nitrospirales; family Nitrospiraceae; genus Nitrospira_A. The sequence continues at coordinate 711 of JAJONL010000105.1, read as the reverse complement.
TTCGATTCAAGGTTGAGTGCCACTCGATTGATGCGAGGGGCATAAAATTGGCCCCGAGGGACCAACAGCATGCGGTACCCCGCCCGGGCCGCTGCGCTGGTTTTCTCAACTACGTGAGTGACGGGACCGATCGTGCCGTCGCTTTTCAAGGTGCCCGTAATGGTGATCTCTCGAATCAAAGTGTCTCCCTTGAGTAATGCCAGAAAACCGATCGCCATGGCCGCTTCCGCGGTCGAGCTCTCCGCGCTGAACGGCCCGACGAACGTGGCATGCAAAGATAGAACTCCGGTGGGGCGGATCGACGGGGCCAGGCGCTCCAGCGCAAAACTGAAGGCGTGTTGAATGGATCCGGCCCCCCCGGCTCTCACGGGCACTTGACTCCTTCCCCATCGCAACGCCAACGGGTTTGGTTGATCGCCCTCGTCCCACTTCATCACGAACGTCCGAAATCCTATCGGCTGATCGGTAGACACGGCCACGGAAATCGGCACCGTCACGGAACGGCTTGCAAAAGCTGCCGGGGAAGGAAGCCATGCCAGAAGGCTTGCCAACAATCCGATGAAGGCGACGGGCAACCGTGAGATCGAATGTGCGTGGTTGGGTGTGGTTGGTGCGCGCATGAGTCAAGTCTAGATGAGGGTCGTGGTTTGTCAAATCGTCCCTGTCTTGAGTGAGAGCGAGAGGGAAGGCGTCTATCCGGTGACGCATGAA